>DASUMO010000210.1:0-16238 GCA_036277695.1 Chitinophagaceae bacterium | reverse complement strand
AGCGTAAACAACATTATCGTCTTTTAACTGCTTGAATAAATCCAGGGTAACCAGGCGCAGTTGTTCCCTGGTTTGCATCAATTCAAAGCCTTTTACCGCGCGGGTCAGGAAGTCCCGGAGATCATTGCATTTGGGAGGCGCCACAAAGGATTCGCGGTATTCTTCATAACTGATAGCCGGGTTGATCTGGCATACTACTTCATAACTCAGCGAACAATCCAGGTGCAGGTGTAATTCAGCTTTGGGTAGTTTGGCGTAATCCATCTTCCAGTTTTATTACTTTGATATTGTAATATACAAACAGTAAGCAGTATAAAACCAGACTGGTGCGGGCGGAAGTGAATGGGCCGGGATATAATTTCAAGATCCCCTGTAAATTCAACTTTCCGTAGGTATTAAATCAGCCTTAGGGTTTTCATCATGACTGATCATCCACTGCACACCGAATTTATCCGTGCACATCCTGCCATCGAAATTCAGGTAAGGATTGAGTAAGGTGTTGATTTGTTTTTATTAATTAAGCAATTAACTTTCATTTTCTCGGGCCCTGTAACATAAAAGGACATTGCCGCACTGGAAGCTTTTGGTATATATCAACTCGAGTTTCTTTTTATCGTTTTTATCCCGGAACAGAGGATTCCCGTTTCCCAATACCAGCGGATTAATTATTAAACGGTATTCGTCTATCAATCCCTGTCGATGCAAAGCAGACAGAACTGTGTTGCCCCCGAAAAAAACAAGATCCCTGCCTTCGTCTTTTTTCAATTTCAGTATTTCTTCTTCCAGTGGGCCACCCAGCAATCGTGTATTATTCCATTCAGCTTTTACCAGGGAATGGGAAAATACATACTTAGGCAAGCTGTTCATTTTATGCGTGATCCCCGCATTTTCCGTTTGCACGCCGGGCCAGTAATCCGCCATCAGTTCATAGCTTACCCTGCCCAGCACGATGCCGTCGATATGCCGGAAAAATTCCATCATATAGTCATCCATTTCATTATTCCAAACATGCCAGCCCAATTCTTTGCGAGAATCTTCGGTATAACCATCCAGGGAAACCATCATGGATACGATCAGCTTTCTCATGTTTTATTTTTTCATGGTGCAGGTGTATCGACTACCCGGGCTGCCTTAACGATCGAATAAATATTTTTCATTTGGCGGGTATGTCTTATTGTGTGACAAACCAGGAAACAAAGCCATTCCCGGCCGGTTAACATCCCAATTCCAGGGAAGGGATAAGTCGTCAACGTTCGGGTAAGGTCGGTGGTGGATGCTAATTCAAGGATAAGCTGTCTATTAGCTTCCAGGGCGCTGATCAGTTTTTCTTTATTCTTAGTACCTGCCGAGGGGATAATGATTTCGGGGGATTGCATTTTGGTGCTGAAATCAAGAAAGATATTCCTGATCTCCTCCACATTTTCATCAGGTGATCCTTCTGTTGGTCGCGAAGACCCGCGAAGAATAAGTGGCAGGCCGGATTCGGATTTTAATAAATGTTCAGCTACCTGTCCCGCGGTCCAGCTGCCTTCAAAAGGCACCCGGTTCAGCTCCTCCTCTGTAAAGGCGCTAATTGTTTCAATCAGTTCGATACCTGTTTGTCTGACTTCCGATAGAATTGGGGTTGTTGACATAGTAAAGGGTTTAAGGTTTTTCCATCTTCCTGAACGGGAATGGATGTCAAGCTAAAATTAGGAAGCCCGGGTTGTTAGGAGGCGGTGCAAATACGCCTTTGTCGGGGGTTGATCGCGACAACTGAATGCTGTAAATTTGAAACATGAAACATATTTCCATACTCGTGCCATTGGGGCATAGCAGTTTGCCAAATATTGATGGCACACACCAGATTTTATCCGAGGTTAACAAATTCTGCGATGCTATGGGCCAGCCCCCTGCATTTAAGATTCAGCTGGTAGGATTGACCAGGGAAACTCCCCAGCGAAACGGGTTATATATTATCCACCCGGAACTGCTGATAGGGGAAGTAAAAAAAACCGACCTCATCATTGTTCCCGCCATGCATGGAGATATTCAGCAGGCTATTGAACTGAACAAAGATTTTATCCCCTGGATCACCCGTCAATACCGGGCCGGTGCCGAAGTGGCGAGTTTTTGCATAGGAGCATTTTTCCTTGCAGCTACAGGTTTACTGGAAGGAAAGCAATGTGCCACCCATTGGATACTGGCTAATGATTTCCGGAAAATGTTCCCGGGAGTGAACCTGGTGAATGATAAGATCATGACCGAGGAAGACGGCATTTATACCAGCGGCGGCGCTTATTCTTTCCTGAACCTGCTGGTCTATATTATCGAGAAATATGCAGGCCGCGAACTGGCCATTATGGCCTCTAAAGCCTTTATGATAGATATTGACCGAACCAGCCAGTCGCCTTTTATTATTTTCAGGGGACAGAAAGAACATACCGACGAACAGATCCTGAATGCGCAGGAATTCATTGAAAAAAATTACCAGGAGAAAATTTCGGTTGACCAGTTGGCTGTCATGTTTGCGTTGGGCCGGCGCAATCTTGAACGCCGGTTCAAAAAAGCCACGGCTAATACAGTAGTGGAATATATTCAGCGGGTAAAAGTGGAAGCCGCAAAGAAAGGACTGGAGACCAGCCGCAAAACAGTGAATGAATTAATGTATGATGTCGGGTATTCCGATAATAAAGCTTTCCGTACGGTTTTCAAGAAATTTACCGGCCTCTCACCAATCGATTACCGGAACAAGTATAATAAAGAAGCGGCTGGAGTGCCTGCCTGATAATAACCTCCAGCTCTCAGGAACTATATTTATATCAGCCGGTGCTCGTAAGCGAATTTTACCAGGCCGATAACGGAATTGGTATTTGTTTTCCTGAATATATTTTTCCGGTGGGTTTCTACCGTGCGTTCACTGATGAAGAGGGCTTCGGCGATTTGCCGGTTATTGTATTCTTTTTCGATCAGCTTAATAATATCGATCTCTCGGTTGGTCAAATGGGCTTCCCGCGTTTCCTTTTTGCGCTGGGTATTTCTCTGCAATTCTTCGATCACTTCTTCACTAAAATAAATACCTCCGCCCGCTATTTTTTCCAATGCCGTCACCAATTCCTGTTTCCCGATATTTTTTAATACATAACCTGAGATATCCGCTTCGTTGATCATCTCATTCACCAGTTCGCCCTGGCCACTCATTGAAAGGGCCAGGATCTTTGTTGCAGGGAAATTGTCTTTTACCTGCCGGGCCAATTGGTTGCCGGGGAGCCGGGGCATCATTATATCTGTAAGAAGTATTTCGGCGGGATATTCTTTTAACAATGACAGGACCTGTGTCGGGTCCGTGGTGGAAAATACCAACCGGAACCGCTCATGACCTTTTAATAAAGATAATAATCCGTCTATCACGATTTGGTGATCATCTACAAGGCCCAGGGTAATCGGGGAACGCTTCATATTACACTACTAATGGTCAAAAATTTATCTCATGCCTTTCGCAACAGGATGAATTCATCGAATTACTAAGAACAGGTTTAACCTAAAGGTACATGCAGGACCACCACCGTGCCTTTGCCGGGAGTAGAATCGATTTCAACACTGCCTTTCAGGTACTCGATCCGGGTTCTTATATTTTTTAAACCCATGCCTTCCTGTTTCAGTGGGTCCTGTACATCGAAACCTTTTCCGTTATCCTCGATAGTGGCATGTATACCCTCCTTGTCTTTAATCACTGAAATATCCAGGGTAGTTGCCCCCGCATGTTTCAGGGTATTGTTCACGCATTCCTGTAATACCCTGTACAGGACCAATTCGGTATTCGAGTCCAGCCTTTCTTCCAACCCCTCGGTATAAACCTGCACCTGCAGGGATTTATTATCCAGTTTCTCAACGAACTCGTGGATGGCTGCTGCCAGGTTATTTTTTAAAAGGGCATTGGGCATCATAATATGGGATACATTCCGTACTTCCTTACAACTCTCATCCACCAACCGGATCAGTTTTTCAAATGATTTTTTTTGCTCCGGTTGTTCCCATGCCAGGGAAGATTCAATTGCCGAGAGATTCATCTTGGCGACACTCATCATTTGGCCTACTCCATCATGCAGTTCCCTTGCGATCCGTTGTCGTTCATTTTCTTCTGCCTCCAGCACAGCCCTTGTAGCCATTTCCTGTTGTATTAATAAAGCGGATTGCATTCGGGCTTCCTGCCGCAGGCGGTTTCGCTTGTAAAAGGACCAACCCAATAAACCCGCCAGCAATACAAGCACGGCAATACCGGCGAATAAAAAATTCTGAAAGCGGATACGGTTTTGCTGTTTTTCGATCTGCTGTTCTTTTTTTACCGTTTCATATTTGGTTTGAATCTCGGCCAGTGCTTTTGGATTAGCATCCTTATAGACACTGTCTTTGAGCGCGTTCAAAATTCTATAACTAGCGGCTGCCTGCTGGAAATTACCCGCCTGTTCATAGTTATGTGCCAGTGCAGTATAGATCATCGGCAATTTGGCTGTAATATTATGCTGCTGCGCTATGGAGAGTGCTTTTTCTCCGTTCAGGATCCCTTCCCGGCTATTGCCTGTTCGGGATTGTAACTCCGCAATCTCGGCCAGGTCCGAAACGATAAAAAAAGGGTCGCCTGTTCTTTCCCGGATTTTCACCGCCTGCTGGAAACTTGACAATGCTTCTGCGTGTTTGTTTTGAAGTGCCTGGAAAGTACCGATGATACTATAGCCGTTTGCAAGGGCCGCATGATCATTGTATTTGCCGGCAATTTCTATACCCCTGCCTGCATATTTGTATACGGAATCAAAAGCCTCAACAGAACCATAACAGGATGCGAGGTTATTATAAATGGTGCCGTATCGATCGGGCAGGTTATGCGTTCGTATGGTTTGCAGGCAATTCCGGAAATAGGTAATAGCCTGTTCATATTGTTCCAGTTCCATATAGGCCCAGCCAATATTGTTTTGTGCCTTGAATTCAGCATCATGATCCCGGATCTTTTCAGCCTGGTAAAGACAGGAGAAAAACATATTGAGCGCATCTTTATAGCGGCTCAGCCGCATCAGGCTATTCCCCGCCAATGCATATAGCTTGATGATGATAGGTTTATTAACAGGCTCTTCATCCAGCAGGGGAATATTTCTTTCGGCTATCAGCAATGCGGTGTCGGAGCGACCCGAAAGACTATAATAAGTAGCAGTAAAAATATCAGCCTGAGCTTTCCAACTCACCTGCTCATATTTCCTGCCCAGGTCTTCCAGTTGCCGGGCTGTCGCAAACATCGAATCAGGATTGGTGAAACGCAATTGATCACATAGCAGAACCAGGTTAGCTGCTTTTTTAGCGGGATCTTTTTCCGTGGCAATGATGCTGCGCAAGCTGTCTGCATTCAGCTGGGCGGGAGAGGGTAGCAGCGACAAAAAAAAGACGGCAACTAATAAAATGACACGGTTCAGCATGGTGGTTTAAAGGCCGAGTACCTCTTTCATACTGAAGATACCTTTTTTGTCCTTAATATATTCAGCAGCCATTACGGCTCCCAGTGCAAATCCTTTGCGGTTGTGGGCCGTGTGGATGATTTCTATATCGTCAATGGCCGAAGAGTATTTTATACTATGTGTACCGGGTGCGGGGTCCACCCGCTGGCTGATGATCTCCAGGTCCGCGGGATTATCACTGAGCTCGTTTACCCAACGTTTTTTGCGTTTGATTTCCTGCAAAACCTGTTCGGCCAGTGTAATGGCGGTGCCGCTGGGAGCATCTTTTTTCTGGGTATGGTGGGTTTCCTCCAGGATCACTTCATAGTCTTTGTGCGGGGCCATCAGGCTCGCCAGCTTTTTATTCAGTTCAAAAAATATATTGACACCCACGCTGAAATTGCTGGCATACAGAAAACATCCCTTCCGGGTTTTCACTAATTCTTCAATTTCTGGCAATTGCTCCGTCCATCCTGTTGAACCACAAACCAGGGGTATGCCAAAATCCAGTAATTTTTTAATATTACCAGGGGCCGATTGGGGACCGGTAAATTCGATGGCCACATCGGTACCTGCCAGCTTTTCTTTGGAAAAGTCTGTAAGGTTATGTTCATCGATTTTTAACTGGATAAGATGACCGCGTTGCAACGCGATTTCTTCAATGGCTTTCCCCATTTTCCCATAACCGACCAGGGCAATATTCATGCGAGTAAAAATTATTTTTAATGAAAAGTATGAGTAAACTTGTTGCCGCCTCAAAGTTAGGGTAAGCGTCATTGCATTTACTGGTAAAGAGAGAGAAAACAGGGTTCATTAAAATGAAAACTGTTACCGGATATTCAACACCAGGCTAATACCATTGGTGCCGGCCATTTCACTATAGCCGGGTTTGATCCGAAAGCTAAGGTCAGGGCTTACATCAAATGATTTTAGATGGGCATCTACCGCGGCATCCACGACATTCAGTCCCCAGAAAACCAGGAAAAACAGGACCGAGTAATCAATATCCCTTCGAAACTGGTTCCTGTAAAAACGAAGCGATTCTTCGCTAAGTGGTTTGAGCTGGTCTTTAATTTGTACAAAAAGCGCCGAGTCGGTCCCATTCACCCGCATATTATATTTAACCCGGTAAGCAAAACGGGTGTCCCGGTAATTTGTAAGGTTATAAAAAAATATACCACCGGTAATACCCAGTGCCCCATAAACAATGGGCAGTTTCCAGTATTTTTTATTGTAGATCTGTCCCAGTCCAGGCAGGATCGCCGATCGTAACGCGGCAGCCCGCGGACTATGAGTTTTTCTTTTAAGGGAGTCATTATCCTTTTCTTTCGGGGCTCCTTCCTTTGCGATGATAGCGGGTTCAGGTGCTTTGGTTGTATCAGGTTCCTGAGCCAGGGCAGGCAAAATAAAACTGGCTGCCAGCAGTGCTGTCAGAAAATATCTCCTCCGGTAAAAATTCTGATTGGTTAGCATCTTTTTTTCCTGCTCAATAATTAATCCGCAGTTATGTCCATCAGCCGGAGCAGGTTATTCAGTTCTTCCAATGAATAATAATCAAAGGTGATCTGGCCACTGCCGTTGCGGCTATGCCTGAGTTTAACCCGGGTGCTGAACTGGGAAGCTAATTTATCCTCTATTTTTTGGTAGGCCGGGGGAAGACTGCTTTTTGCGCTTTTTTTAACAGCGCTTCCCTGTTTATAAAGGTTGCGAACCAGGTTTTCTGTTTGCCTGACGGATAATCCTTTTTCTTTTATTTCACGGAATATAAAAAGTTGTTTGTCTACCGTATCAACATTGATAAGTGCCCGGGCATGTCCCATGCTTAATTCACCTTTCCGGACAGCCAGCTGGATATCGGGTGGCAATTTTAATAAACGGATAAAGTTAGCCACGGTACTGCGGTCAATACTCATGCGTTCCCCAACCTGTTCCTGCGTATAATCCAGTTCTTCCATCATGCGTTTATAGCTCAGGGCTATTTCCATCGCATTCAGGTTTTCACGTTGCAGGTTTTCCAGCAGGGCCAGTTCCAGCAACTGCACATCATTGGCCTGCCGAACATAGGCCGGGATATCTTTGATTCCCGCCAGCCGGGCAGCCCGCCATCTCCTTTCCCCCGCAACCAGCCTGTATTTTCCACTGGGCAATTTTGAAACCGTTACCGGCTGGATGATATCATGCAGTTTGATCGAGCCTGCCAGTTCGGCCAGGGTTTGCTCATCAAAATCACGGCGGGGCTGTTTGGGATTAGGCTCAATATCATCTATGGCGATCCGGCTGACAGCCGTAGCGGTTTCCACAACAGCCGGTTTTAAGGTACCGGCTCCTGTTTTCAAATCGCTGTCAATACTCTGTAAAAGGGAACGGATGCCTTTGCCGAGTGCGTCTTTATTTTGTTTGGGATTGGTCATATGAAAGCTGCGGGCTGTGAGCTACGAGCTACGAGCTTTGCAAAGATCTTAATAGCTCATAGACTTGTTATACTTCAATTTTATTATTCTTGATAAATTATATTTTCATCTCAGGCCCGGAGCTCACAGCTCAAGGCTCATAGCTCTAATATTCTCTCCTCTTGTTTTATCTTCGTCATATCATTTTTCTGCAGGATCTCTTTAGCCAGGTTCAGGTAATTCATGGAACCTTTGCTGTTGGCATCGTAAAGAATTACCGGTTTACCTACGCTGGGAGCTTCGCTGAGCCTGGCATTCCGGTGAATGATGGTGCTGAACACCATGTCCTCGAAATGACGCCTCACCTCGCTGACCACCTGGTTACAAAGCCGGAGCCGTCCATCGTACATGGTCATCAGTATACCCTCGATCACCAGGGCTGTGTTCAGGCGGCTTTGAACGATCTTGATTGTATTCAATAGTTTGCCCAATCCTTCCAGGGCAAAAAATTCACATTGTACCGGCACCACAACCGAATCGGCGGCGGTTAGCGCATTTACAGTAATCAATCCAAGGGATGGAGAACAGTCGATGATAATAAAGTCATAATCCTCCCTGACCGGTTCCAGCAGGTTCTTCAAGACCATTTCCCGGTTGGGGTAATTGATCATTTCTATTTCCGCTCCTACGAGGTCAATATGCGAGGGGATCAGGTCCAGGTTCGGAATATCGGTTTTCAGGATTACATCTTTAGCCCGCGACTGGTTGACCATACAGTCGTAAAGGCTTTGAGTAACATTATGAAGGTCGAAGCCCACCCCGGTGGTACTATTCGCCTGGGGATCCCCGTCCACGAGCAGGGTCTTGTATTCTAAAACAGCTAGACTGGCTGCCAGGTTAATGGCAGTTGTTGTCTTACCTACACCCCCTTTTTGATTCGCTACACCGATTATTCTTGCCATTTTGCCGAAAATGAGTTGGGAAAAATTATTGATCAGGGTAAAATTGTCTCCTGAAAACAAGAAAGCAAAATTAAGTTTTGCCCATTTTAGTCAGTTCGGACTGATTCTGGCAAAAATACATGTTCATAAACAATATTGAGATTATCCACGGGTGCTTTTTAACTTTGCCAATTCTTTATGCGTAATTCTCCTTTTTGGTGGGTGCTGATCGGTTTCATGATCCTGCTTGATATTTATTGTTTCCAGGCTATCAAAGTGGTTGCCCAATCGGCCAGCCCCAAAACCAGGACCATTATTTACGCATCGTATTGGGTAATCTCAGCGCTGGCAATTATCCTTTTACTGGTGTTGCCTTATCTTCATTTTGAACAGCAGGCCAAATTATTCCGGGCAACGATATTCGCGGTAGTGGCTGGTTTATTTTTTGCCAAACTATTTGCCTCCCTGTTTTTCCTGATCGATGATCTGCGTCGTGCCACGCAATGGGCAGCTGGAAAATTCTTTCCTCCCAAAATTGACCTGGCCAGTGCTGATCAACGCCTTTCACGGTCTGCATTCCTGAGCTGGACGGGTATGATACTCGGTAGCGGCTTGTTTGGCTCCCTGATCTATGGATTCTGGAATAAATACCGCTACCAGTTAAAACGGGTAAAGCTCTCATTTGAAAACCTGCCCTCTGCATTCCGAGGGATCAAAGTGATTCATATTTCCGATATACATTCAGGGAGTTTTACGGATAAGGCAGCCGTTAGGAAGGGCGTCGAAAAGATCATGAAACAACAACCCGACCTGATCCTTTTCACCGGCGACCTGGTGAATAACCTTGCCGAGGAAATGAAAGATTATATGGATGTGTTTAACCAGTTGAACGCTCCTTTGGGGGTCTATTCGGTTTTGGGCAATCATGATTATGGGGATTATGTGGACTGGGGTAGCCAGGAGGAAAAGGCTGCAAACCTGGCAAGATTAAAAAACATTCATGGGGAGTTGGGCTGGCGTTTATTGATGAATGAACACGTGGTACTGGAAAAAGACAATGAAAAGATTGCCCTTGTTGGAATTGAAAACTGGAGTGATAAAGCCAGGTTCCCCAAATATGGCGACCTTGGCAAGGCTTATGCCGGGGCGGAATCCTATCCTTTTAAGATCCTGATGAGTCATGATCCCTCGCATTGGGATGCCGAAGTAAAAACAAGTTACCGGGACATTGACCTGATGCTTTCCGGGCATACGCACGGGATGCAATTTGGCGTAGAGATCCCCGGGTTTCGCTGGAGCCCGGTACAATATGTTTACCGTCAATGGGCCGGATTATATGAGCAGGATAACCAAAAGCTTTATATAAACCGGGGTTTTGGCTTTATTGGTTATCCCGGACGGGTGGGCATATTACCCGAGATCACCCTTTTGGAACTGGTTTAATGGATTTCTTTTCTTAGGCTCCACGCTGCACTAAAAGCTGGTTGTGAAAGAGTTTTATTAAAGCCCCTCTCAATAAGTTCCCCGGATTCACGTTTATACCTTATTTCTCAGGCGATTAAACCTGTAAACCCCGGCCCGGTCTTAAGCCCTGTGCCGCACCCGAACTCTATGAGACCATAATACCACTGCCCGATGTTAAAAAAATGGCTTATAGCATTGGCCTTCACCATACTGGCCTGGCCTGTTTTTTCACAGACCAGCCCGGCTGACTCTACTCATCACCGGTCTACCGAAGGTCTGTTGACGGATACTACCATTGATTACGATGACCTGTTCCGGGATTTCGAAGACTTTATGGATTCCATCCTTATGCCGAGGAGTTATTTTATGCCCAGCCTTTCCGTAGCCAGGGGTTTTTTCAATTTTACAGGAAAGGGCAATGAACTCCTGGAAACTACCCCCAAGATTATGTATTCACCCATGCTTACCTGGTATCATAAAAGCGGCTGGGGTTTAAGCGCCACCGGCTACCTGGTCAATGACGAAAAGAACCTGAATCTTTACCAATATTCTGTTACGCCGTCTTTTGACTACCTGCAAAACCGGGATATTGCAACCGGCCTTTCCTATTCAAGATATTTTACCAAAGATTCTCTTCCCTTTTATACCTCGCCGCTCAAAAACGAAGTATATGCTTATTTCACTTACCGGAAATGGTGGGTCCGGCCCATGATAGCGCTTAGTTATGGCTGGGGCAGCCGATCCGATTATGAAGAAAGGGAAGACCTGATCCAATCTTTGCGATTAAGACCCCGCGGCTACACCTATATTAATACAAAAGAATCCGTTTCCGATTTCTCCCTGCTGGCTTCCGTCCGGCATGATTTCTACTGGCTGGATGTATTTACGTTTAACGACCATGTCCGCTTTACTCCCCAGCTTAATTTCACCAGCGGCACACAGAAATTTGGATTCAACCAAACTTCCAATACCTATGGAACAACTCTGCGTAATGCAACCAATGTATTATACAGTACTGAAAATATTTACCTCGATGACCAGCTCGATTTCCAACCATTATCACTTACGCTATACCTGCGGGGAGAATATTCCTTCGGCAAATTTTTTATTCAGCCCCAATTTATGGTCGATTATTATTTTCCGGTAGAGCAAAATAATTTCAGCACCTTGTTTTCTATAAATATGGGAATGGTGTTTTAGGGAGGAAACCGGAAGTTCCGGAAGACCGAAAGTCCGGAAGTTATTTGAATAAGAATTGTTTCATTTAATCTCTAAGCAATATTGGTCTTTCCGCCTTTCTGACTTTCCGACTCTCGGACTTTCGGACTTCGTACTTCACACTTTCTAATAACCTTCACATTTAGCAGGCAATAATTGGAAGATGATTTTTGTTTAAGGAATGAAAAATGATGTTGTCGTTAATGCAATTTAACAGGCTGGCAGGGTTACTGGCATTAATCTTGAAAATTTTTCCTGCCCTCCGGGTACAATTATCATCATTCATTTCAATTAAACTTTTATGAAGACAAAACTATTCCTTCCACTGCTGGCAGCCCTGCTGGTATCACAAGTTATGATGGCCCAGTTTCACATCGGTATCAAAGGCGGCGCCAATGTCACAAAGATCGATGGCAAATCATTTAAAGATGAATTCAAGTATGGCTATCATCTTGGCGGCTTCGCCGAAATCGGGCTGGGTCGTAAAATTGGTATACAGCCTGAAGTGCTGTTTAACCAGTTTGCTACTACGGTAGACAGTAATTACAAAGAATTATATGAAAATGTCTTTAACCCCGCTTACCAGCGAAATGTAAAACTGAATTACCTGTCGGTACCCATTCTATTAAACTACAAATTGATCGGAAATCTTCTCACCCTGCAAGCCGGCCCCCAATTCGGCATCCTGCTGGATAATAACAAAACGCTTTTGCAAAACGGCGGGAATGCTTTCAAGGAAGGAGATTTTTCCATGGTGGGTGGAGCGCAGCTGAAATTAGCCGCATTCCGGGTTTCGGGTCGCTATGTGGTAGGCCTGAATAACCTGAATGATATTGATAACCGTGACCGCTGGAAAAACCAGGGATTCCAGTTATCAGTTGGATTTGCTCTGTAAAATCAAATACCTGTTGAATAGGCCTTCCCGCCCCCGGCGGGAGGGCTTTTTTTATTTAGGGATGAACTGTATAATTCTAATCCGGCATACCAAACCTGCATCTGTCATCCCCCGACAGCATTTTCGTCAGGTCCGAAATAGGGGGCATGAATCTTGACAATACTGAATTCCCTGTATATTTTTACCGGTCCACCCCTTTGGGTGACATAATGTCTAATAGTAGAATTGGTTATGCGCTTTGAGAATATGTTTTTACCTGCGGAAGATGAAATGGACTTTTTGCCCATTATCCCCCTGAACGAGAGTGACCAGGAAGATACCAATGGTATTGAAATTCCTCCCGAAATTGCCTTATTACCCCTTCGGAATACTGTTTTATTTCCCGGTGTTGTGTTACCGATAACAGTTGGAAGAGATAAAAGCATCAAAGCGGTCAATGATGCCTATAAATCCGACAAACTAATCGGGGTAATCGCCCAAAAAGACAGTGCCGTTGAAGACCCGGCTTTAAACGACCTGGAAAAAATAGGAACGGTGGCTAAAATCGTGAAAATGATCAAGATGCCCGATGGGGGAACCACCGTCATCATCCAGGGAAAAAGCAGGTTCTCCATCGAATCGGTTTTTACCGATGAACCTTATTTCAAAGCCCGGATCCGGAAACTGGAAGAAGAAGAGTCACCCAGGGATGCAGATTTTGCAGCCTATGTTTCCAATATTAAAGACCTGGCTACCGAGATCATCCAGCTTTCGCCCAATATCCCTACCGAGGCTTCTATCATCCTGCGCAATATTGAGAACCCGGCCTTCCTGATCCATTTTGTTTCCAGCAACCTCAACACCGATATAAAAGAAAAACAGCGTTTGCTGGAACTGGATCATATCCGCCAGCGGGCTGACCTGCTGATGCAATTGCTGCAAAAAGAACTGCAGTTCGCCGAATTGAAAAACAAGGTAACCACCAAGACCAGGACTGAACTGGACAAGCAACAACGTGAATATTTCCTGCAACAACAATTGAAAAGTATTAAGGAGGAACTGGGAGGTGATTCCAATACGCAGGAGATAAAGGAAATGCAGAAGAAAGCGGAGGCTAAAAAATGGCCGGCTACCGCAAAAGAAATGTTTAAGAAAGGAATCGAGAAACTGGAAAGGATGCACCCCAGTACACCAGACTATTCAGTGGTGTACAATCATCTCGACCTGATGCTGGAATTGCCCTGGCAGGATTATACCGAAGATCATTATGATCTTAAAAAAGCCAAGAAAACCCTGGATATTGATCATTATGGGATGAACAAGATCAAGGAAAGAATCCTGGAATACCTGGCTGTTTTGAAATTAAAGGGCGATATGAAAAGCCCGATTCTTTGCTTTGTGGGACCACCGGGAATCGGTAAAACTTCTTTAGGCAGGAGTATTGCCTCCGCCATTGGCCGTAAATATGTTCGCCTGAGTTTAGGCGGTTTGCACGATGAAAGCGAGATCAGGGGTCACCGCAAAACCTATATCGGCGCCATGCCGGGAAGGATCCTCCAGTCGCTGCGGAAAATAAAGTCGTCCAACCCGGTGATGATCCTGGACGAGATCGATAAGGTTGGCAATGATTTCAGGGGCGATCCATCTTCCGCCCTGCTGGAAGTGCTGGACCCGGAGCAGAACCATTCTTTCTATGACAATTACCTGGAAATGGAATATGACCTGAGTAAGGTCTTATTCATTGCCACTGCGAATAATGTTGCCAATATCCAGCCGGCCCTGCGGGATCGTCTGGAGATCATCGACCTGAGTGGTTATGCCGTTGAAGAAAAGAAAGAGATTGCCAAACGCCACCTTTTTCCCAAGCAAAAAGAATTACATGGATTAAAAAGTACCAATTTTAAGATCTCTGATAAAGTGCTGGAAAAAATTATCCAGGACTATACCCGTGAAAGCGGGGTCAGGGAATTGGACCGGCAGCTGGCATCCATCATGCGATACCAGGCCAAGCAACTGGCGTTAAAAGGGAAATTGAAAGCTTTATTATCGTCGGATGATATAGAAAAGATCCTGGGTAAACCCAAATACAGCAACGAGATTTATAAAAGCGCAAATATGCCAGGTGTGGCCGTAGGCCTAGCCTGGACCTATGTGGGAGGAGATATATTATTTATTGAAACCAGCTTAAGTGATGGCAAAGGAGAATTGCGCCTGACAGGTAACCTGGGCAATGTGATGAAAGAAAGCGCCAGTACTGCACTCACCTATCTTCAGTCCAACGCGCGCAGATATGGTCTGGATCCCAAATTATTTGAGAAGAAGAATATTCATATCCATGTTCCGGAAGGGGCTGTTCCCAAGGACGGTCCCAGTGCGGGTGTCACTATGATGACAGCTATCGCATCGGCCCTGACGGGGAAAAAAGTAAAACCTTTCCTGGCAATGACCGGGGAGATCACCCTTCGCGGCCAGGTATTACCGGTAGGCGGGATCAAGGAGAAGGTGCTGGCTGCTAAAAGAGCCGGGCTCAAAGAGATCATACTTTGCTGGCAAAATGAAAAGGATGTCCAGGAAATCGAATCGGATTTCATCAAGGGGACAAAATTTCATTATGTAAAAACAATGAACCAGGTGCTGGAGCTGGCCCTGGTTGGGTGAATGCCATCCCGGATGATAAGAGGAGAGGGTGTCATCAATAAATAATTAAAATTTTTCAGCTTTTCAACCAAATTGAAAATTTCTTGTTCTAGATAAGAATATTTCATGTTGGTTGTTTAAGGCGTTCCGCCACTGGCGGAATAAAGAGATCCTCTCCGGTTGCAGGAGAGGATTTTCTTTTTCCATTCTCGTATTTTCGTACTCTCTTGCGTTTCCCTTTGACCATATTGTTCCTGGCGTTGTTTTGCCAGTTATCCGCGCAAACCCTTGGAGGGAATGCCGTGTTTAACTTTTTGCAACTTTCTCCTACACCGCAATTAACAGCTCTCGGTGGAATCAATGTTTCCCAGCCTTCCCACGATATAGGACTTGCATTTAATAATCCCGCACTCTTGAAACCAACCATGCATGCGCAGGTAAATACGGTATTCAATGGGTTTTATGGGGGGGTCAATGCCTACCAGCTTTCCGGGGGCTGGCATCATGAGAAGTTGAACACGACTTTTTTCGGGGGTATACATTACCTGTCCTACGGTAAGATTACAGAAACCGATGCTTCGGGTAATATTCTCGGTCAGTTGAATCCTACAGATTGGGTCGTCCAGTTGGCCGCTTCCCGATCTTATCGTGAAAAATGGAATTTCGGCCTTACGCTAAAATACATCCAGTCCAATTATGGACTATATCGTTCAAACGGTATAGCCATGGATGCCGGATTGCTCTACCATGATAGCTCGAAACTGTTTTCGGCTTCCCTGCTGGCACGTAATATGGGTTTCCAGGTAAAAGAGTATGCAGGAACGGATCCGGGCGACCTGCCTTTTGATCTGCAAATTGGATTGACGAAAAAGCTGGCCGATGCCCCTTTTAGTTTTTCCGTCACTGCCCACCACCTTCACCAGTTTGACATCCGTTATAATGACACACTTTTTAATAATGAGAACGGCTTTGATAACGGGAGCCTGAAAAAATTTTCGTTTGACAAACTTTTCCGGCATTTTGTTTTTGCCACTACCATTCACCTGGGAGATAAGGTAGAAGTACAGGCCGGTTATAATCATCTTCGCCGTAAAGAACTCAATATAGGGAATGCCGGCAACGGGCTGACTGGATTTTCCCTGGGAGTAGGTGTTTTGCTGAATAAACTCGATATCCGTTATGCACGTTCGCATTACCAGAATAATACCGGTTATAACCAGTTTGGATTGAATATTAAGCTTGATCAATACTT
>DASUMO010000209.1:0-2166 GCA_036277695.1 Chitinophagaceae bacterium | reverse complement strand
AACTTATTGAGAATGCCCAGGATGACACGAATATTTTCTCAGCGCCTCTGCGTCTCAGTGGTTATACTTCTTTATTTCGGGCCAAATATTTGAACGCAGAGAAGATGCCGGGGTTCCATTTCCCATCACAATCAGGAATATGAATAGTTGTAATAAATCATTTAATTTCCGTTCCGGTGAATTATTGCTATGGCTACAACAATTGAAAACATTATAAGCAGCTGGTCAATCAGGGCGGTAATATTTGACCTGGACGGGACCCTTGTTGACAATAACCCCTTTCATCTTCAATCCTGGCTGCAATACCTGGAAAATATGGGCCGCCAAATCTCGCAGGAAGAATTTAACAGGCATCTCAACGGCCGGACCAACAAAGACGCCATTGAATATATCTATGGACGGAAGATGGATGATGCGGAAGCCATGGTTTATACCCTGGAAAAGGAAACAATCTACCGCCAGCTCTACCGGCCCTTTATAAAACCTGTAAACGGTTTACTGGCATTGCTGCCCATTTTAGAACAGCAGCAATTACCGATGGCCATCGCAACTTCTGGCATACAGGTGAATATTGATTTTATGTTTGAACATATTCCCATCCGGCAATATTTTAGAACCATTGTTAATTCCGCCCATATCAAAAAAGGAAAACCTGATCCCGAGATCTATCTCACCACAGCCGTGCAATTAAATATTCCCCCCGCCAATTGCCTGGTCTTTGAAGACGCCGTAGTAGGTATTAACGCCGCCAAGGCAGCAGGAATGAAAGCCATTGCTGTTAGCACCACGCAAACCAGGGAAGAATTGGCGGCAGCCGACCTGGTGATCAGGGATTTTAGTGAATTGCTGGAAGAGCAATAAAGTTTATCGAAAAACCTTACCAAATCTATTAGAAAGCCTTCTCCACCCTTATGACAACTGCTTTTGAAACAGGCGTATTGCTTTTTTCCGCTACGCTGCCGATGGGAACCAGGACATTCGCTTCGGGAAAATAAGTTGCGCAGCAACCTTTTAGTATGGGGTAGCTTACTGTTATAAACCGCTTTGCCACCCGCTCCACGTTGTCATCTTTATTATAAAGATCCACCAGTTCTCCTTCTTTCAATTGCCTTTCACTAATATCCGCTTCATTCATAAATACAACGCGGCGTTCATTGTAAATTCCCCGGTAACGATCATCCAGTCCATAAATCGTGGTGTTAAACTGGTCATGGCTGCGGATGGTCATCATCACTAACTCACCCGGCTTGAGAGTTGTTTCATTGTACCTGGCTATATTGAAATGAGCCCTGCCCGAGTCTGTGTGAAATTTTCCATCGCGGTTGCAATTGGGTAAATAAAAGCCCCCGGGCTGCCGGATCCGTTGGTTATAATCTCCAAAACCGGGAATTGTTCTTTCAATGTCATAGCGAATGGCATCATAGCTGCCGGCATAATTTGCCCAGTCAACCCTTGATCTTTTACCCAGGGTAGCCTGCGCCAGGCGGCTAACGATCAGCGGTTCACTCAGCAGTTTGTCTGAAACGGGTTTCAACACACCCTTCGAAGCCTGCACCACTCCCATCGAGTTTTCACAACTCACGATCTGTTCTTTTCCACCCGTCATATCCCTGTCGCTGCGGGCCAGGCAGGGCAATATCATCGCTTCTTTGCCGGGTATAAGATGGCTGCGGTTAAGTTTGGTAGAAACATGCACGGTGAGATCACATTTTTGCAAGGCTGCCGCCGTAAACTGCGTATCAGGAGTAGCTGAAAGAAAATTACCGCCCATGGCAATAAATACATGGGCTTTCCCCGCATACATGGCTTTAATACTTTCTACCACATCATAGCCCGGTTCCCGGGGTGGTTTGAATAAAAAGTTCTGCTCCATAGCTTCCAGGAAAGCTGATGAGGGTCTTTCATAAATGCCCATGGTACGGTCGCCCTGGACATTACTATGTCCCCTCACGGGGCAGGTACCGGCGCCTTCTTTGCCAATGCTACCTTTTAATAATAAAAGATTCACAATCTCCTTGATTGTATCCACTGCATTGCGGTGTTGTGTAAGACCCATGGCCCAGCAGGCAATGATCTTTTTTTTATTCCTCAACAGCTGAACGGCCGCTTTTACCCGCATCGGATCAGCTCCAGACTGTTGGATCAGCAAAGCAGGATCGAGCGACT
>DASUMO010000208.1:0-27597 GCA_036277695.1 Chitinophagaceae bacterium | reverse complement strand
CCAAGAATGCCCTGGTTGGGCCTGATGAATACCGGAATGATTATCATATCCAGCAGGAGGATATGCGATCCAATCGCCCGGCGATTGGCCAGATCTATGATGCCTATTATAAACGCTGCTTTAAGAATGGCGCCATGGATTTTGATGACCTGCTCTACCAGTTTTACCGATTACTGAAGGAACATCCCGAAGCACTCGTTCGATACCAGACCAAGTTCCGCTATATCCTGATTGATGAGTACCAGGATACCAACCCGGCCCAGTACGAAATCATCAAGTTGCTGGCAGCCCAACACGAAAATATCTGCGTGGTGGGTGATGATGCCCAGAGCATTTATTCATTCCGCGGCGCTACCATCCAGAATATCCTGCAGTTCCAGAAGGATTATGAAGATGTCAGCATCATAAAACTGGAACAGAATTACCGGAGCACGCAGGCCATCCTGCAGATTGCCAATGACCTGATCAAGAACAATAAGGGGCAGATACCAAAAGCCCTTTGGACCGAGAATCCTACTGGTGAAAAGATAAAGCTGGTGCGAACCATGACAGATAATGAAGAGGGAAAATTTGTGGCCGATTCAATACAGGAACAAAAACTCCGCAACCATTATTCGAACAAGGATTTTGCGATTCTTTACCGCACCAATGCGCAGAGCCGGGCTTTCGAGGAAAGCATGCGCCGGATGGGTATCGCCTATGTTATCTATGGCGGGATCAGTTTTTACCAACGCAAAGAGATCAAAGATTTTATTGCCTATTTAAGGGTAACCGTTAATCCCAAAGATGAAGAAGCGCTGAAAAGGATCATTAATTACCCGGCCCGGGGCATAGGCAAAACCACGGTAGACAAAACCATTCTTTATGCCAATGAAAATAATATCCCCATGTGGGAAGTATTGTTAAGGGCCAAAGAGTTTGGTTTCAAAGCAGGTACCCTGGAAAGCATTGAGAATTTTGTGCTGATGATCCGGAGTTTTCAAAGTATGCTTGCAAAGAATAATGCCTATGACCTGGCTTTTCATGTAGGCAAACAAACCAATATTGTTAAGGAGTTATTCAATGATAAGTCAACCGAAGGTGTTGCCCGCTATGAAAATATCCAGGAACTGTTAAACTCCATTAAGGAATGGATTGAAACACCCCAGAACGAGGAAGATGGAGAAGTGGGGGATAAAAGCCTGGCGGCTTACCTGCAGCAGATCACCCTGCTAACTGATGCGGATGAAAAGGATCCTGACGCGGATGTGGTAAAACTGATGACAGTGCATGCTGCCAAGGGCCTGGAATTTCAATGTGTGTTTGTAGCAGGACTGGAAGAAATGCTTTTTCCCAGCGGACTCAGTATTAACACCCGGGAAGAACTGGAAGAAGAGAGAAGATTATTTTATGTGGCCATTACCCGGGCCAAGAACCGGCTCTGGCTCACTTATGCCAATACACGTTATCGTTTTGGTTCACTGGTACAAAATGAGCCCAGCCGTTTTATTGAAGAACTCCCGGAAGACAGGCTTGACCGCAGCTTTGCAGGCGGGGGTTCACGTAACCAGGGCGGCAGCTCCTGGAACCGTCGTTCGGCTTTTGAAAGGATGAAAGGAGGTGAATGGGATAATGAATCTGGTTCAGTGAGCCAGCAATCGGGTACGTATTTTAATGAACGGCCTGCTGCGAAAAAAGAAACGCCCTCCTATATCGCTCCCAAAACCACTTATGCCAAGGTAGTTGAACACAAACCCTCGGCTGATTTTGTTCCCAGTGATACATCCCAACTGCAGGCAGGTCAAAAAGTAGAGCACCAGAAATTCGGTTTTGGGGAAGTGGTGAAGATGGAAGGAGCTGCGCATAATCCCATCGCCACAGTGAGGTTCGAACATAATGGAGAGAAAAAAATCATGCTGAATTATGCCAGGCTCCGCATTGTTGAATAGATTGAATCTATGAACTTGCTTTAACTTTTTTTCTGCAAACTTCTTCGATAAACTCGTCTACGCCTGTCGGTGCAAGCCCGAACTGTTCTATGCTTTCACTTTTATTCATCGCAGCATTTGCCTTATCCATATAAACGCTGAGTTTCATGATGCGGGCAATACCCGGGTGAAAGGGCCGGAACAATCCTGATAAGATTTTCAACAAGGGTAATGGAACATGACTGACCCGCGGCGGAATTGAGAGCTTTTTGAAATACAGCGCGGCGACATCATTCCGGCTGATATTTTCGGGTCCTCCCAGGTTTATGATCTTTTTATAATAGGCGGGATTGGCAACGATCTTATCCAGGGCTTTCACGATATCTTTTACGGCTATAAAATTGGTTGGATTATCGCCGGTTCCGAATATGGCAGCCTTACCCTGGTCTATTATTTTTTTACCCAGCAGGTTGTGTACATGCCATTCCATAAAAGCCGCCAGACGCAGAATGGTATAGTTGAGGCCGCTGTCCTCCAGGTATTTCTCAATGGCGAATTTGGTGCGCATGAAATCTATGGGATGATCTTCGCTGCAACCATACACAGAAGAGTAAATAAATTGCTGAACACCGCTTCGTCCTGCAATTTCAATTAAATGGCGATGCCCCCTGTCATCTACCCGGTTCGAGCTATTTTTTCCTTTGCCCAGCATACCATGTGCGGCGGCAATAATAATATCCACTTCTTTGCAAGCATGCTCCAGGCTGCTGGTATCGGTCAGGTCGCCGGCAATTAACTGGGCTCCTTTTTGTTCAAGGTCAGCTGCTTTGAGCGGGTTCCTGGCCATTGATCTTACAGTAAATCCTTTTTGTAAAAAATGTTCGGCTGCGGCATGTCCCAGCACACCACTGGCGCCAACGATCAATACCCGGGGCATGGAGGTGAATTTGAGGAAAAAGTTACGACAATTGACCTAACATTTTCAAAACCGCATGCCGGTATAATTTCCCGATCGGGATTTCCGCACTGTCAAATTCAATCAACTCGGCAGTAAAGGTTTTTATTTTCTGAAGGGAAGCGATATAAGAGCGGTGAACCCTGACAAATTCTTTTTCCGGAAGCATCTCCTCCACGCTGCTGATGGATTGCTTCGTAATAATGGTGCCGTTAACCGTACATATCTTTACATAATCCTTCATGCTTTCAATATAGAGAATATCCTGCAGCATCACTTTCACCATTTTGCGGTCGGCACGGAAGTACACGAAAGATTCGGATTTCTTTTCTTCGGGTAAGGCCAGGGCTTCCGGCCTTTGGATGGCCAGCTGGTAAGCTTTATTAACCGCTTTCAGGAAACGGTCAAATGGAATTGGTTTCATGAGGTAGTCGACCACATCTAATTCATAACCTTCCAATGCGTATTCGGTATATGCCGTGGTAAATATCACCTTCGGCGGGTTCTTTAGTGTTTTTAGAAAATCATTCCCGTTCAACTCCGGCATCCTGATATCGAGAAAAACAAGGTCAACTGTTTGTTGCTGCAAGATGGTAAATGCCTGGATTGCATTGGCACATTCACCCGCAAGTTCGAGGGTGGGGACCTGTTCGATATAACGCCGGATAATTTCCCGCGCCGGGGGTTCATCATCGACTACCAGGCATCGTATGGTTTTCGTTTCAGGCATGACTGAGTTCCTTGCGACTAATATCCTTTGTAACCGTCTCTTCCTTTTTTTCCAGTTCAATTCTCAGGTTTACGATAAAAACATCCTCTTCACTTGTAATAGTAAGTTCGTGTTTACCGGGGTATAAAAGATCCAGTCTTTTTTTAACATTGGGAATACCGATACCTTCTTCTCCTTTTTCCGGATTTTGTTTATTGGATTTCCCGTTAAGGAGTTTCAACTGCATATGATTTCCTTCCACGCCAATTTTCAGGTTGATCCAGGGTTGCTCCAGCATATTGCTGGTGCCGTGTTTGAATGAATTTTCAACCAGGGGCAATAACAATAGCGGTGCTATATAAAGATCGTTAGTTCGCTTTGGCAGGTCCAGGTGCAATTCCAGTTTATTACCATACCGTATTTTCTCCAGGTTAATATAATCCCCGATCATTTTTAGTTCTTTGGACAAAGGCACCAGGGGCTGGTTGCATTCATAGAGGATAAAACGGAGCATCCCGGATAAACCTGTCACCAACCTGGAAGCTACCGGTGATGTATCCTGCGTATAGGAATAGATATTATTTAATGTATTGAACAGGAAATGCGGGTGTACCTGGGCTTTGAGCAATTGCAGGCGGGATTCAATATTTTCCTTTTGCAATTGCAGGTTGCGTTGTTCTTTCAGGTACCAGTATTTCATCAATTTGATCGCAGCTGCCAAACCGCCAATGGTGATGGCCCCTCTCAACCCTCCGAGCAGGGACATAAAAAACGTAAAGTTATTTGGAAGATCAAACCTAAAGCCAAATAAATAGCTGCGTACCACCGGTAATATGTATACACCGATCAGAGCCGAAATAAAGGCTGTTAATAAAAATAAAACCAGCACTGAACCCGCGGCACTAAAATATCTGCCCTTTACGATAAACCAAGGGATCACCCCGTACATCAGTGAATAGGATAAAAATATATGCGGCACCATGAAAAAAAACGCATTCACCAGGGAAACGGGCAACTGGTCCACATCGGGGTAAAAACTGATACCACCTGTGTAGGAATAGAGGATCGCAAAGAAAATATACCAGGCCAGCCAGAATAAGAGATGCCGCCCGATCCGGTACTTCTTTTGGTCAGAAAATATAAATGGGTGTTGCTGCATGTGAACAGTTATAAAATTACGAACCCGGGCATGTTCACCGTGCATCGAATCTCTTAATATCGTCATAAGGTCATTTTTGGGCGACAAAAGAGTTTAAGCGAAAGATCCCACCAGGTTAAACCTGGCGGGATGCTTTCTGAAAACTAATCCTTATGCTTATTTAGGATTGCCAGGACATAATTCTTGTCTTCCTCCGGTTTTTGGTTTTTCTCCCAGGCCAGCAGGGCGATCTCCAGTGCTTTCCGTAATCTCATTTTTACTCTTTTTTTGGTGGGATCCAGTTTTACACCGGTAATCGTTTCTTTATACAGGAGGATATTTTCATTATTATAAAAGCGAACCTGGTGGTTGAGCGGGTCATGGATATTACCCTCTACTATCCAATAACCTTTTTTGGAAATCCATTTGGGAACTGCCTGTCCTGCATCCTGGGCATGACTTTGATAGGACGCAAAACAAAACAGGACCAGTACGACTAATGATTTTAATTCTTTCATGGCTGAGGTTTTATCGTTAATGTTTATGGAACCTAAATCTAGAAATGGATGGAGCTGGTTTTTTTGATTTTGGATTAAAGCAGTCCCGGGTGCCACAGACAGAGGCCCATGGTCTACAAGAATAGTTGGTCATCTGTCAGCCGCTGTTTATCCGTTTGTCTACTGTTTTCCGCAATTCATTCAGCCTATTTGATGAATGACATCGTTGTTAACAGGGATTAACAATTCCTGCGCACATCTTTGCAATCCGAAATACACCTTTTTATGAAAAGTATAGTTATAGCCATCACTTTCTCGATTACCCTGGCCAGTTGCACGCCGGGTAAAATGTCGGTCAGTGAAGAGTTGAAATCCCAACACGATGAATACGCGGTAAAAGGGAGAAATGGTACCCGAATCAATCAAAAACTAAGTTTCGGGGAATATGTGACTACTGAGATCAAACGTTCCTGGACAAAAGGAAATTCTTTTCGCTCGGGAATCGGTTATTCAACAGCCCAGCAGGAATGGGTGAATATTATTTCAACAGAATATATCAATAGGAAACAAACAATTCGCTTCAGCCTGGCCGGGGGTAAGCATCATTCGGAAGTATTCTGCGTATCCCGTTTTAACGCCAAAGACCTGGAAATTGGAAAGAATCCCAATAGTGTACTAAACATCGGAATGGATATACTGGGTATCGGCGGCCATTCATCCAGCACGTATTATGTACAAGTTTTTGCTTCTGAAAAAGATGATCGTCCCTGGGAAATGGTTATCGATAACCAGCTTTCCCAGGCAAGACCAAAAGAATATATCGGGTACCTGGCTAAGAGCCAAACAGAATATTATTCCATTATCCCGGTTACAAGGATGGAAAAAAACGGTAAATCGGGGAATATACTGGTCGGCTCCATCGGGTTTGAATTCCATGATCCGCAAGGACGGGCTGTTGCTGCTGTATCTTTTATTGAGAAGGGAATGGTTTTTCTCGGTAGGTCGAATCCCGAAGAACGATTCTTATTAGCCAATGCCTGCACCGCACTTTTATTGCAGGATATAATTGAATAGTTAGCCTAACAACTACTACAAAACCGGTACTTCATAGACAGCCGGTTTTATTTTTCAACCTCACTGCTGTCAATCCATACGGAAAGAATAATGGATGAATTGAACCATTCTGTTTTATATTTTTTCCACCGGCATTAAACCTGACTGTATAGCTTTTGTCTGAAATAAAGCCCCGGATAGTACCACCCCAGGAGCCGGCATTTTCGGTTGAAAATGAACGGCTTTATAAATCAGCTAATAAGAACAATGAAGTTCTGCTTGTTTTGAAGAAGACAGGCAAACAATAAGCATTTATTATCATCACCAAAAAACAAAAGCTATGAAGACGATCAAAAAAGCAGTCGTGCTTGGCCTCAGCCTCGGCATTTCAACTTTTTCTTTTTCCCAGTTGAACCTTGGCGTTAGTTCTGCCACGCAGGCTGCAGTAAAAGCAACAGCTAACCCGACAGCTATCATTAAAACAACGACGGCGGCTACACAGGCAGCTGGTGCAGGTGTAAAAGCAGCTTCAACAACGGCATTGGATGCCAAAGTAAAAGCAGCAGGTATAGTGGAGGCTAAAACCACCGATGCTGCTTCTACCGTGTTGGGCGCTAAAGAAAATGTTCTTAGCAATACAAATGCCAGCGCCAATGCAGGCATCGCTGTTTCTTCCCAAAATAACACGGTGGCCACTGTTGGTAATAATGCAGCACAAACTGCCCTTAGCGGTGAGACCGGTGTCAATGCAACAGCAGAATTAAACGGAAAAACAGCTATTGAACAAGCAGAAAACAGAGCTAATAGTATTCCTGCCGTGATTGAGAATAGAACCGGTGTCACGGTTCAATCTGCATCGCAGGTGAAGAATAATACCCAGGCGAATTTGAAGTCAGAAATTAAACCCGCGAAGGAAACGATTAATGCAGTAAAACCTTCCGTCAAAGCCGAAGTAAAAACTGAAACAAAAACGGCGACCCAGTCGACGGTCAGCCAGTAATGACAATTCATCATCTCGATAAAGTCTCCGTCAGCTGGTGGCGGAGACTATTTTCAACAGGATCCGTGTTATGAGAAATCTATTTCTATACATCACCTTACTGGCAGTCTGCCTGGTCCAATTCCGGGGAATAGAGGCACAAACTGATTCCTCGGGCGAAACTAATAAGACGCAGTTCAAGTTTGGGCTTTATTATAATAGCTACCTGAATTATTATGGCCGTACTGATAGTTTGGGCAGCAGTGGATTTTTTCCTTTGGCAGAACTTTGGTTGGCAAAAGGATTTTATATACAGGCGGCCCCGGTCTTTATCAGCAATGCCCTGTCGCGTTTTGAATATGCCGGTACGGTTGCCACTGCCGGATACCGTTATAGCCGGGAGGAGAAGTTTGCCGCAAGCGTTTATTTTGTAAAACCATTCTATAAGGATAATAGCCAGCTGCCCCAGTCTGCTTTAAAAGGACAGCTCAATGCCAGTTATACCTGGATGAATAAACTCATTAACCTGACGGCGGGAGGTGATATTAAATTCAGTGATCAGTTAGATTATGGTCTAACGGCGGGATTGGATCACCTGTTTCGCCTGGAACCGGGGCAGGGCCTGGTACTGGTTCTGGATCCAACCTTAAACCTCTATGCAGGAACACAACGATTCAGTAAAACATATTTTAAACAGAACAATATTCTTTTCTTACCAGGAACGCCGCAACAGGAAACAGAAAACATAAACCGGTTAGCCCTATTAGCCTATGAATTTTCCATGCCCATCGTATTAGGGAAGGGAAAATTCCAATTGATTGCGAACCCCTCTTATATTATTCCGCAAAACCTGGTGGCAGTAGCCAACCGTTCCGATCTTTCCGAAAGGGGAAAACAAACATTTTATATAACAGCCGGCGTCAAAATTTCCTTTTAAGCCTAACTGCATATCTTATCTTTAGCCCATGCAGGCTATTGTATTATTACATGGAGCAACCGGCTCAAAAGAACAGTTTGGCTCCCTGGTGCAGCAACTAAATGATCAATACCGGTTGCACTGTATTAATTTTTCCGGTCATGGAGGAGAGATGATGCCGGGAAATGATTTTAGTATACCCGCATTTGCGGAAGATGTTCTGCGATATTTAGATCAGCAGGGGTTGAAAAAAGTGCATCTATTGGGTTATAGTATGGGTGGTTATGTCGCCCTTCATCTTGCCAGTCACCATCCCGGCCGGATTGAAAAAATAATAACGCTGGCTACCAAATTTTACTGGGATGAAACGATAGCGGCCAGGGAAGCAAAACTGCTGGATCCAAAAAAGATTGAGGAAAAAGTACCGGCATTTGCCAGGCAACTGAAACAAAGACATGGAGATGATAGGTGGGAAATGTTATTGTTTAAAACAGCAGCGTTATTAAATTCCCTGGGCAAAAACCCTGATTTGAAAACAGAGGATTTTGCTCGCATCGAATTACCGGTATTATTGTTATTGGGTGACCGGGATAATATGGTTACACTGGAGGAGACCCTGGCAGTCTTTAAACAACTAAAAGCCGGCCAACTGGGAATTTTGCCCGGAACTGGTCATCTATTTGAACAGGTCGACCTGCAGCGGTTGATTTTTGAAATAAAACAATTTATCAATTAACATTTTCGCAGGCAGCGAGGGGCTATATTTGTTCCCATCCTTAACCGCAGCCAAGACCTAGATGAGTGCCCGACGCAAGAAAAAACTGATCCGCTTCACATTTGTAACCGTGGTAATTGCCATTCTCACCGTCGCCGGCTGGATGTTTTACCAGTGGCTGAATTATCGGAAGTCCCGTTTTACCCGCTACCCTGAATTCGGCATCGCCATACCGGAAGCTTATTCTATTCATGGCATTGATGTTTCGCGCTACCAGCAATTGATCGCCTGGGAAGAAGTAAAAGCCATGAAGGTAAAAGATATCAGCCTGGGATTTGCGTTTATCAAGGCTACGGAAGGCATTGGTAATACCGATCCCCAGTTCAGGAGAAACTGGAGAAGGGCCCGTTCGAACGGTATTATCCGGGGAGCCTACCATTTTTTTATAGCTTCTAAAGATGGAAAAATGCAGGCGGAAAATTTTATTGACAAAGTTGATTTGGAACCAGGTGATCTGCCACCTGTTCTGGATGTGGAGCAAATGAACGGGGTATCGGTCACCCAACTTAGAAAAGAAGTAAAGGAATGGCTGGATGTAGCCGAAGCTTATTATAGAGTAAAGCCCATCATCTATACCAATATTGATTTTTATAAGCGCAACCTGGGTAGTGAGTTTGATGCCTATCCGCTTTGGGTGGCCCATTATTACGAACAAAAGCAGCCCCGTATTGAAAGGGGTTGGATATTCTGGCAACATAACGACAGGGGGAATGTGAACGGAATTCTTTCCAAAGTAGATTTCAATGTATTCAGTGGGGATTCTGTTGCTTTCAACCAATTACTGATCCGTTAAACTTTTGATTCCCGGCCTTGTTGATTTGCGTAAATTGTCTTGTTCAAAATTGACATATGGAAAGCGGCTGGGATCCCGAGGTAAAAAAATACTTTCGAAAAGTGTTGAACTCCATTTCATGGGGTTTGATCTGGATGATGGCCATGGTTACTGCAGGCATCTACTTCCAGTTTGGCGATAGCGGTCAGCATCCACTCATCTTTACGATTCTGTTCTATGCCATTTTACTGGGCAGCCTTTTGCTTCTGATCTATTATTACTATCGAACCTGGAGAAAATAACAGCGAAACTCTCCCCTACCATCTCCCTGAAGGACTAAACAAAAGAAGCGTCAATTAGTGAGGGCTTAATTAATCACTTTATCCTCTTTATCTCTTTTAGCCCTTGGCCAAAATCCTTAAATTGTATCCAGATTTATCCCCTATGTACTTTAAACAAATCAGCCGGGCTCTTGTCATTGGAGGAGGCTTGCTT
Organism: Chitinophagaceae bacterium; assembly: GCA_036277695.1. Classification (GTDB taxonomy): domain Bacteria; phylum Bacteroidota; class Bacteroidia; order Chitinophagales; family Chitinophagaceae; genus CADEDV01. The sequence continues at coordinate 17,401 of DASUMO010000208.1, read as the reverse complement.
ATCTTTGCGATTAAATTTTTGATCCGGCCAATGCATCTCTGGCCGGAAGCCGGTTTTTTCCTGGGCATTGCACCCAATCTTTTCGGGTCTTTCCTGTTACCATTTGCTGTCTACTGGTTTTTTAATGGCCGCCAAAACCGCATAGTCCCTTTCTTTCGCCTGCAAACAACAACCGAACTTAACCAGGTCTGTATAATGGGATTTGGAATGCTGCTGGTCAATGAGTACCTGCAATTAGTGCCTGTTTTCGGGCGGACGTTCGACTATTACGATATCCTTTCTTCCCTGGCCGGTTTGATAGCGTCCTGGCTGCTGTTTACCAGGCTGCAACCGGGTAAAGCAATTTCAATTTAACTGCTGTGGTCGGAAATGATCAGCCATTGCCCCTTTATTTTTTGAAACAATAATGTGAAATGACCTTCCAGGTCGCCGATACTCCGATTCAGTTTCCATCTTCCGATTACCTGGTAGTATAAGCCCGATAATTTTTTTACCAGCAGGATATCAAATGAAAGTTTTCCCATCGATGCTGTATCAGGATAACCTCTTTTATAATTTTCCAGGGTTTTTTGCCATCCATAAGTGATTCCACTTTTACCAATAAACATCAGTGAATCGTTTTTCCAGTAACCTTCCATGAAGGATTCAATATCTCCCTGGTTCCATGCCCGGGTTTGCCCTGCTAATACGCTGCGGATTTGCAAATCATCAGCAGATTGGGAATGGGTGCTGATAAAAGTGAAGAGGCCGATAAATACAAGCAATAGTTTCATAATAAATTTTAATGGGACCAATTTACTGATTCGTACCCGGCTGGCAGCTGGCTAGTGATTGCAGTCATCCGCGTGCGCATGGTTATGCACCCGGCAAAACCGGTAATTTGTTAAATGGGCGGCAATGATGAAGAGAACAGCAGGCACCAGTAACCATGTCATATAATGAATGAAGAATTGTTTCAATACCAGGAAACCGAAACCGATCGCAAAAAAGATAAAAGGCCTCCAGCTATGGTGATGTTTCCGGTAACCATGATAAAGGGAATAGCTGCCGATGCCAAAGGCCAAAAGGATCATTCCGGCTTCAAACCCTTCATTATTAATGATGTTCATGCCAAACAGTGGCAGGCTGCTGATAAATAAAGGTAATAGGGCACAATGGATAGCACAGGCCAGCGAGGCTCCGATTCCAAGGGCATCCCAATTGATATTAATTTTCATGGATGGGCAAAGCTAGGAAAAAGCAACATAGTTGCAAAATATAAGCCAAAGGTCTTGCTTTCCTTCTTTTATCATTCACCCCTCGTTAACTTTGCGGCCAATTACATCGTTATGTCCAGGAAAGGTTTCTTTTATATCGGGTTTTTCGTGGTGCTGGTCCTGGTTTTTTACCTGATTGTAAGTAAATGGATCAAACGAAATGATACCATATCAGTTGTTCAGCCATTTTCCTTTGTCAACCAGGATGGCCGGTCAGTGACGGACCAGGATGTGCTGGGCAAGGTTTATGTAGCCGAGTACTTTTTTACCACCTGCAAAGGCATTTGCCCGCGATTGAATACTAATATGAAACAGGTTTACGAAGCCTATAAAGACCGGGAGGATTTTTTGATCCTATCCCATACCTGCCAGCCCGAGATCGACTCGGTACCGGTATTAAAGCGATATGCAGATTCCATGAAGGTGGATACCCGCCGCTGGATGTTCTTAACCGGCCGCAAGGACAGCTTGTATACAATGGCCAGGATAAGTTATACCATTGATGATCCCGTGAATAACCTGAGAAATATCGACGATGATTTTTTACATACCCAGTTCTGGGCCCTGGTTGACAGGGAAGGTAACGTGAAAAAAGTATATGATGGACTCAAGGAAAGTGAAGTCAATGCACTGATCCGGCAATTAAAGCGCATGCTAAATAACTAGATTATGGAAAGCGGTGTAAAAGACATTTTAAAACGGAACCATTTAAGCGTTACCGGCAGCCGGGAAAAGATCCTGGGTCTTTTCCTGGAGCAACCCGGAGCCCTGGCACACGGGGATATTGAGAAAAAAGCCGGTGAAAAATTCGACCGGGTTACGGTCTATCGTACCCTGCAAACTTTCGTGGAAAAAGGAATTATTCATGTGATTCCCACCGCTGATAATTCTATTCGTTATGCATTGTGCAGGGATGATTGCAGTGAAGGTCATCACCATGATCACCACGTGCATTTTGTTTGTACCAAATGTAATACGACTTATTGCCTGGATGATGTGGTAACTCCTGAACTTAAATTGCCCAGGGGCTATACATCTTCGCATATAGAAGTAGTAGCAGAAGGGATCTGTAAGAACTGCAAGCAGGGTTAAAAAATAAGCCCCGGTGTAGAAACATCGGGACTTAAGGTTAAGGCTCTGATTAGTAGCTATTTTTTTCAGCGCTGGTATTTACTCAGTTCGCTTACTTATTATTTTCTTTACGTATCCAAAAGTAATACCTACCCCTGACATTCAAAAATTTCATCGATACCACTTTTAGGGTATTTTTATTTTGACTGACCCAGCTGGTCCATTTCCCTGTTCACAAACTGCATCAGGTCGCTGATATGGGACGGGGAAAAGTCAAATTCGAGGCCGGCTGCCCGGAATAATTCCGGCAAGGTCAGGGTACCGCCCAGGTCCAGCGCCGTTATATAATTATTAAGAGCTGTTTCCGGGTCTTTTTTATACTGGTTCCAGAGGCCAATTGCCCCTAATTGGGCAATCCCGTATTCGATATAGTAAAAGGGCACTTCGTAAAGGTGAAGCTGTCGTTGCCAGGCCCATAAGCGGTAATCCTGCAAGCCCGAAAAATCAATAACGGGGGAGCTGAATTCTTCCAGTATGCCAAGCCAGGAATTTACTCTTTCCTCATCGCTATGGCCCGGGTTTTCATAAACCCAATGCTGGAACTTGTCAATAGTGGCGATCCACGGAAATATAGTAATAACCCGTTCCAACTGCTGCTCTTTTGCCCTTTGTAATTCCTCCTGGTTTTCAAAATAGACCTGCCAGTGATCCATGCTGAATAATTCCATGGCCATGCTGGCCACTTCCGCAATTTCAGTCGGGTATTCTTTAAAGCCAGTTAGTTCCAGGTCATGGGAAAGGAAGGAGTGAATCGCATGCCCACCCTCATGTACCATGGTAGTAACATCATCCAGTTGCCCGGCTGCATTCATGAAAATGAAGGGTGCCCCGGATTCAGCCAGCGGGCAATTATAACCACCCGGGGCCTTTCCTTTGCGGCTTTCCAGGTCCAGGTGACCCATTTCCCTCATTTTTTCCAGGCATTCCCCAAAAAACGGGCGTAACAAATTAAAACACCTGATGGTTTTTTCGGTAAGCTCACTCCCTGAGCTAAAGGGACGAAGGGGTTGAACGCCTTCGGGTTCGGCATCAATATCCCAGGGTCTGAGTGTAGCCACTCCCAGTTTTTTCTTTTTGGCCTCATAGATCTTATTGACCAGGGGCATGATATGCAGCTTTACAGCCTCATGAAACTGGTAACAATCATCTTTAGAATAATCAAATCGTCCCAACTCTGTAAAGCGGAAATCCCTGTAATTGGAAAAACCGGTATTCAATGCTACCTGGTGACGTTTTTTTAATAAAGAGGAAAAAAGATCGTTGAGTTCTTTTTTATCCTCTAATCTTCGTTTACTGATTTTGTGATAAACTTCTTCCCGTAGTTGGCGATCCGGGTCTTCCAGGAATTTAGCTGCCTGTGCCAACGTATATTCCTGGCCTTTTACTTCTACCGTCATTTTGCCCGCAATCACCCCAAACTGTTGTTGCATCACATTGAGTTCAGCCTGCAGGGGAATATTGATTTCCCGGAACAGGTCAATATTCTTTTTTACATTTCGCAGGTAGGTGAAATACTTTTTTTGATCCAGCGAGCCCGTAAAGGGATTGTTGACCAGTTTGCGGTTCAGTCTATCTGAATAGGGTTGAATCTTGGGTTGTATTTCCAGCATGAAATAATTAAAAGCCTGTTCCAGTTCTTTGTTTTCGGTATCACAAGTCATACGGATCTGGCGCCAGCAGGCATCTTCACTGATCACAGCTTCCAGTTCGCTGGCATCTTTCAGCCATTGTTCCAGATCCGCTACGGAACTGATCTCTCTTTCATCCAAAGCTTTGAAATAAGGCTCCAGGCCCGCCCAGTCCTTTACGATAAAATCCTTTGGTAAAAATTGCCGGGGTAGTTTTTTTATATTGGCTGTATGTTCCATTGTTTTCATGCAAAAATTAAAAGCTACAAGCTTCCGGTAAAAGCTTGTAGCCTGGGTGAAAGGACAATAAATTATTTTTTCTTCGGAGCGGCTTTTTTCTTAGGCGCTTCTTCTTTTGTTTTTTTAGCAACCGCTTTTTTCTTTACGGGCTTTTCTTTGTCTTCTTCTTTCTTTGATTTTTCGGCAGCCGGGGCTTTAGCCGTCTTTGCTTTCTTAACCGGTTTTTTTTCTTCCGCTTCCACTTCCACGGGTTCTGCTACCGGTTCTTCTTCTTCTTCTTCCGGTATTTCCGTGAGCTTGATCTCAATATTATTTTTTTTCAGGATTGAAAACCATTTGACCATCTTTTTCATATCGCTGCTGTAGACGCGGTCAAAATCCATATCGGGAAAAACTTTTTCAAAATATTTCCTGACTGCCCCGGCATCTTTATCATCGGGCAGTTTTGTACCGGCCTCGTTCATGGCGGTAAAAACATCCACCAGGTTTACATTGTCCCGAACTGTATATACTTCTATACTCTCCAGTTGCGAGAACTGGTGAATACGACTCGATACAAACTGGGTGGCCTTTGTTTCTACCGACCGGACTATCGCTCCATCGGTTTTACTGTTGATCAGTTCAAATAAACCGGGCAGTCCGGTCACGGCAACAAGTTTACTGTACTCCATACGTTGATTATTCTTTTGGGAGCTGCAAGATAAACCGATTTCGGGAAATGGATCAATTCAGTATAAGACAATACACCAGCCTTCATCCCCGCTAACGGCGCGGGCCTAAAGCAATGGATATTATGGAATGCGGGACAGATCAGAGACTATTCAGCATAACGCCGCAACCATTGAATTTTCTACCGTTATAGGTCACCTTTACCTGGTATTCATAGAGAAAATCACTCATGCCATCACTGCAGAATTGCGGTAGTATGGTAATATCCAGTTTCGTGGCTTCTGTTTGGATATGATAGGTCAAAATCCCATTATTGTTTTGCGGTTCTGTATAAGTTGTAGTAGCCGGAGTTTTCATTTCGGGGGTATTAAATGCCACTTTAAATCCTTTATCAATTTCAAGGCTCCAGAAGGGTTCATTGCCCAGTCCGATAAAATCAATCCCGGCTTCTTTTTTTTCTTTCCAGGCCGGGTTATTGGCTAAGGAGCCGCCTTTGGTCAACACATATTTATCACCCAGGTTCCCGGTGATCCGCCTGCCTTCAATATCGAGTTGCAGCAGCCTGTCCCCATCGAGCTCGTAGCTCATTCGCACTTTATCGCCGTCATTCAGTATAATCTTATTATTGTCTCTATGCCAACTGCCGGTATGCTTGATGGCCGTGTCATTCTTTCCCTTGTAGGTTTCTTCGAGGCGATAAGTCATATCGGGGTTCAACAGCAGGTAGGTCGTAATGCCCGGGCAATCTGCACAAGGGAGATAACCGTAATAGGTACCTGCAGATTTCAAGGCAATGGAATCAACTTTTTTTACTTCGGTTTGAACTGTATCAACTGTTGAAGCTTTTTTCTCGGATGCTGAATTACAGTTCCACAACCATAAACAGCAGCTACTGGCGATAAGCAAACGTTGTATTGGTTTCATACCTTAAAATTTATAGTATTCCGGAGGGAAATTGGGACCAGAAGATAGTAAAATATCTGGCATCATTTTAAAGATAGGATCAGGAAAGACCTGAAGATAGGATGCTTGAACCACGAAGGTTTCACCCTGTTTCATCGTCCAATGGCAAAGAATTATTACTTATGAGAGGACCAGGGTTTTTAGTTATAGCATTGTTTTTGTCGGGAATCATTCAGGCTCAGAGTGTTAAAGGAAGGTTACTGGACCTCGTCGATAATAAGCCCCTGGTTGGAGCCACCCTGGAATTGCGCTCAGTACGGGATTCCACAAACAGGTATGGAGCTATTTCCGATAGTACGGGCCAATTCCGCTTTAGCAATCTCTCTCCCGATTCTTTTTCCCTGCATATTAGTTTTATTGGCTATGAAAATTATAAACAATTCGTATCATTATCTGATTCGATGCCGGAGCTTGATCTCCGCACGTTATTTATACCCAAATCCACAAGGGAGCTATCCGGGGTAACCGTTACAGCCAGAACACCGCCAGCCCAGCAAAAGGGAGATACTACACAATATAATGCCAGCCAGTTCAAGGTGAATCCCGATGCTACAGTTGAAGACCTCGTAAAAAAAATGCCTGGCATTACCGTCGACAGGGATGGCACCGTTACCGCCCAGGGAGAGCAGGTGAGGAAAGTAACCATTGATGGTCGTGATTTTTTTGGAGATGATGCTTCCGCTGCTTTAAGAAATCTGCCTTCTGAAGTGGTGGATAAAATCCAGGTTTTTGATCGCCTCAGCGACCAGGCCCAGGCCACTGGTGTGGATGACGGAAATGCGCAACGTGCCATCAATATCATTACAAAAGCCGGAATGCGTAATGGTCAGTTTGGACGCATCTATGCCGGTGCCGGAACAGATGAACGTTATCATGCCGGGGGAAACGTCAGTTTCTTTAAGGAGAACCGCAGGATATCATTAGTAGGGTTGACAAATAACATCAACCAACAGAATTTTGGATCACAGGATCTGCTGGGACTTACCAGCAGTGGAGGTGGACGCGGTGGCGGTAATTTTGGCGGAGGCCGTGGCGGCGGTGGTCGTGGTGGTCCCGGTAATTTTGGCGGAGGCCAGGGTAATTTCATGGTGGGACAGCAAAACGGCATCGCCAAAACCCATGCATTCGGTGTCAATTATTCTGATAAATGGGGCAGCAAAATGGATGTGAGCGGCAGCTATTTTTTTAATAACAGCAACACTAATAATAACCGTTTTTCCAATACCCAGTCTTTTGTAAAAACAGATTCTACTCTTTTCCTCGACGATACTTCGCTTACTTCGGCTACTAACTATAACCACCGTGCTAACTTGAGGATGGAATATAAAATTGATTCCTCCAATACCCTGATCATTACACAGGGCCTGGGTATTCAAAAGAATAATTCTATTAACAGTGTTTCAAGCCGCAGTTATTATGATCTATTTAATGGGGGGCTTCAAAGTGAAGCGCTGAGCAATACCCGCTCCCTGAACGAGGGTTATAATTTAAATAATAATATTTTATACCGGCACAATTTTGCCAAAAGAGGGCGCACGGTTTCGCTGAACCTGAATACCAGTTATAATAAACGTAACGGGGAAACCTACCTGGAATCCATTAACCGTTATTATAACAGCGGAAATTTCAGCGATTCGATCCAGCAATTTTCAGATAATGAAACCAGCGGGCGGACCATTTCTACCAATCTTGTTTATACAGAACCCCTCGGTGAAAAAGGCCAGCTGCAATTCAATATTAATCCCTCTTTTACGCGGAATAAAGCGGATAAAATAACCTACCAGTACGATGAAGTAGGAGGAAAGTATACCGTGTTTGATACTACCTTATCAAATAAATTTGACAATACTTATAATACACAGAATGGGGGGATCACTTACCGGCTGGGTGACAGGGACAACCAATTTTCAGTCGGTGTGAGTTATCAAAATTCCTCATTGAAAAGTGAACAGGTTTTCCCGGAACTGGTTAACGTGAACAGGAATTTCACGAATATCCTGCCCAGTATTCAATTCAGGAAAAAACTTTCGGCGAGAAGTAATCTCCGGCTCTTTTACCGGAGTTCGGTGAATGCACCATCGGTAAACCAGTTACAGAATGTGATTGATAATACCAATCCCCTGCGGATGAATACGGGTAATCCTGCCCTTGACCAGGAGTATACGCATCGCTTTGTTACGCGTTACATGTTTACCAATACGCAAAAGGGGCAAAGTTTGTTTGCCAATATTTTCTTACAAAAAACAAATGACTATGTGGCCAATGCCACTTATACGGCGTTTACTGATTCGGTGCTGGCACCGGGGATAATACTTTATAAAGGGTCACAGCTGACCAAACCGGTGAACCTGGACGGGTATTGGAGTATTCGTTCCTTTTTTACTTATGGGCAACCGGTGAAGTTTTTAAAATCAAATGTGAATGTGAATGCCGGTTTTTCCTATAGCAGGCTCCCGGGCCTGGTGAATAATGTCACTACCCTTTCCAATAGTTATAATTATAGTACGGGCGCCGTCATTGCCAGCAATATCAGCGAGTACGTTGATTTTAATCTTTCCTATAATGCCAATTTCAACGTGGTAAAAAATTCAGTGCAGCCCCAGCTGAACCAGAACTATATTACCCAAAGCGCGGGGCTGCAGTTTAATCTTTTATCCAAAAGCGGCTGGTTCCTGCAGAATGATATCAGTAACCAAAGCTATAGCGGATTATCCGAAGGGTTTAACCAAAGTTTTTGGTTATGGAATGCGGGGGTTGGAAAAAAATTCCTGAAGGATCACCGCGGTGAACTCAAATTAAATGTATTTGATCTCTTAAAACAAAACCAGAGCATCACCCGTACTGTTGGGGATTCCTACGTGCAGGATGTACAAAACCTGGTGCTCCAGCAATACTTCATGCTTACGTTTACGTATAGTCTCAAAAATTTCGGAAAGGCGAGGCCTGGCAATAACAATGAAAGAAGGGAAAGGCCCCGTTGACCGGCTCTTTAAAAGGTTTTATCATAGCTTAAGCAGTAAACCAAGCGGAAATTTGTAATATCGCTTTCTCTTCAAAAACCAACGGCTTGGATGAACGGATACTGGTAGAAAAACTAAAGCAGGGAGATGAAACCGCTTTTAAAACAATTGTTGAGACCTGGCAAAACATGGTCTACAACACCGCCCTGGGTATTGTACAGAACCCGGAAGATGCGGAAGATATAGCACAGGAAACTTTTGTCCAGGTCTATCACTCGATCGGATCATTTAAAGGGGAATCAAAGTTTTCCACCTGGCTCTACCGGATCACCGTTGCTAAAGCCCTGGACCATGAACGCCGGAAAAAGAGAAAAAAGCGGTTTGGCTTTGTCAGGAGTATTTTTGGAGAGGATAGCGAAGTAGTCGTGAATCCCCCTGATTTTCAACACCCGGGGGTCGTCCTGGACAAGAAGGAGGAATCGGCTGTCTTATTCAACGCGATTAAGCAACTTCCTGAAAATCAAAGAATAGCCTTTACCCTCCACAAGGTGGACGGGTTGAGTTACCAGGAAGTCAGTGAAGTGATGCAAACCAGCGTATCTTCCGTAGAGTCGCTGATGCACAGGGCTAAAACCAACCTGAAAAAACGACTCGAACAACATTATAAAGGCTTGTTGAAAGACCAGCCATAGCAAAGGTTTTTAAAGCCTGCTAACGTCAAATCAAACGATATGAACAGCAAACCCGAACTGGAAAAGAAAATACAGCAAGTCCTTGATAGCCTTGATGGTATTCAAAGGGCTGAGCCCCGGCCTTTTTTTTATACCCGGGTATTGGGACGTCTCCAGGCCGATGAAAAGACCATTTGGGAAACCATGGGTTCCTTTCTTTCCCGGCCCGTGGTAGCAGTGGCCGGGCTTTGTGTTATCCTTATCCTCAATGGATTTATTTTATTTCAGCAAGAAAAGGAAAGCGGCATCGCAACACCGATCGTAAACTCGAATGAAATAGTTACGGATAATGAATATATCCTTGCCAGCAGCAGCAGTTTTGAATATGAAAATATGGACCAGCAATGAGCACAACATCCCGAAATAAGACCTTGCTTTTTATTATAGCTGTATTATTACTGACAAATATTGCCGTCCTGGTTTACTTCCTCGGTAATAAACGACAAGACAATGGAAAACCCCCTCGCAGCCAGCGAGGCGGGCTCTCCGAAATGTTGCAAAAAGAAGTGGGCTTTAATGAGGACCAGGTTGCCAAATATAAAGAGCTCAAAGTACAGCAATGGGAAACCATTCGCCCGATGTTTGACCAGATGCGGAAAGCAAAGGACAGTTTGTTCAGGCTGATGAGTGATTCCACTGCGAATGACTCGGTAATTAATAAAGCGGCGGAATCCATTGCCGCACAGCAAAAAGCCCTGGACCTCCAGGCCTTCAATCATTTCAAAAGGGTCAGGGAATTATGCAGTAACCCGGATCAACAGGTAAAATATGATTCTGCCATCCTGCGAATGTTCAGGAAAATGGGTAAGCCCGCCCGGCGAGGAGAAAATAATAAAGAAGAAAAAAGTAAATAGTCACCCCTTTTATAAACGGTTAATAAATCAATGTTTGATATGAAAAGAAAATTTCTCCTGGTACTGGCAGTTATGATGGTAGCAACCTTAACGGTAAGTGCCCAGGGTGGTGGATTCCAGCGGCGCACCGTAGAAGAAAGAGTCAAAATTGCACATACTAAAATCGACAGCGCTTTCAAACTGGAAGCCGCTAAGCTGGCGCAGGTAGATAGTGTATTCACCAACTATTATCGTGCAACAGATAAGTTACGCGAGGAAATGATGGCTGGAGGGGAACGTCCCGACTTCCAGGTTATGCGGGAAAAAATGCAGCCCCTGGGAGATGCCCGGGATAAAGAACTCAAAGCCTTGTTGGGTGATGAAAATTTCAAAAAATATAAAGATGAAATCGAACCTGCTATCATGCCCCGCCGCGGACCTGGTGGAGGTGGGAACAGGCAATAAGATGTTTTAGGGTTAATGGTAGTTAATGCAAACCCCGGCTCTTAATGAGAGACCGGGGTTTTTGTTATGACAAAGATTTATTCAAAATGAGTTTTAACCGGAGCGCCGGAAACCTAATAATGAAACCAGTCCCATGACGCCGATGGTAGCGATTAAAAGGGCTTGCTCAGGTTCCTGTCTTTTTTTTGCTTCGCCGGCTGCTATACCATAACTGGCTTCTGCAGGTATGTTGTTTTCTTCTTCCTCCATCACAAGATCCCAATCCTCCAGGTTTTTTCCGGTCAGGTAACTCAGCATTTCCATTTCATTGACCCTGCGCTGTTTTAATTCTTTCAGGTATTTTTTTCCGGCATCGCAATTAAAATCTCCAGTGGCAGGATGGGTAATAATATAGCGGGCCTGGAAATTCTCGGTATTGGGAGTAACCTGGAATACCAGGTCCTGCGGAAATTTTGCACGGTTATACCGCACATGTAAGCGGGTAAAATAAACATTGTCGGAATAATCTTCATCTTCATCCACATCGCTATAATCATTCCAGTCGCGGTTTAACCACCATACTCCGGCCTGGACCAGGTCCTGTGCCGCGGGTGCCGTGGCAACACAGGGATCACATTTCACAAAATTCTTCGGGCTTACATCCCAGGCATATTCCAGTACAGAAATGGCTTTTCCTTCTTTACTCCATTGATGCTGGAAAAGGTTGGCATAGAAATTCCCAAAATTGTTTTTTACAAAAAGAGGAATGTTTTTGGAAGTCGGAATCGAAAAAGTCCGGTAATTGCTGCATTCAACCCTTCCCTTTTTGGTAAAAGCATATACGATCATGTCCTGGTCTCCATCGGCATTGGCCATACCCAGCCTGATGGGGAGCATGAATTTGGGCGAATTAAAACGAATTTGTAAGGGTCTTAGAAAATTCCCCGGCAGTTTGCGTTTTTCGGCTTCATTTACCTTTACCACAAAGAATTTCAGGTTGCTTTTAATATAAGGTTCTAATACTTCATCTGCACCAGCGGGAATTTTATAACCATTTTCTTCCAGCCAGGTTTTCAAACCGGTACTTTCTTTGGCGCTGAGTATTAGAATATCATATTCCCCGACCAGGTATTTGGCTTCTATTTTCACACCCAGGTCTTTTTTTCTCGCACTTCCATAACCTACTACCACTACTTCTGACATTTGCCCGGCAGATTTTTTCATTTGCACATTCAATTCATATTCGTTGCAGGGATTCTGATCATAGTATTCTACCAGTCGGGGTTTACTGTAATCATTCAGCGTTTGAAAGATCTGCTGGTCCACCACCTTGATATCAGTTTTTTTCAATACTACGGGCACGGGTACAACCATCGCGAAATCTTTGAGGTTGCCTTTGTAATCATTGTACATGGTAATGACGTTCCGGTTACCATCCCTCACCAATATCACCTGGGAGGTTTTGTTTTTAAGGGTGCCATCGGCTTTACTGACATAGAACCCGCAGAAAGCAGCGGCCTCGTAACTGCTCATACCTGCGAGTAGTAAAATGGCGGCGAGTTTTTTACTGATTGGTTTCATGACTATCTGTTTAATTTTTGAAAGAACAGGTTCGTTATTTTTCGGAGTATTCCATTCAAATGAATGGGCTTTAAACAGCCGGTCCAACAGGGGAACCAGCGGTGCGGCAGCTACCAATACCCAAATGGGTGTATTGTATTTCCATTTAAAGGCTGCCAGGTAAAAAGCGATGAAAGCGATCAATACGGCCCAAATGATCCTGGCCAGCGGGTGATTGGGTGAAGTTCGGGGATCGCTGATCATGAAAAAGGTAAAGAGTAATAAACTACCCGTACTCACTGAATGAAGAAAATGATCAAGGGGCCAGTTCAGTACCATTACCTGGCGCCAATATAATAAACCCACAAAGGTTAACAGGAAGGCCAGTGAAACATCCAGTTTCTGCACCCGGGTAACAACGATGGTGCCCAGGGTAATGACAGCAAAAAATATCACAGCATTACTGCCCCATTGCCCGGGACTTAGCCAGGCATCCTGTGTAATTAACAATGTGGCTACGATCCCAATCGCTGAAGGATTAAAAATATGTTTATGGTCCCAGCGGAAAATGTATTTGGATGCTACGGTAATAAAGGTTGCCAGCAAACTGGTTGTCCAGAGATTGGTTTTCAAAAGCAGGCAGAGGCTCATGGCGCTGATGAGCACACTAAAACCCCAGCGGTTAAATTCCCGGGGCCGAAGCCATCGTTTGGCTTTTAAGGAATCAAACATGTATTGGAAGAATAAACATCCTCCAATGCTGATGGTATAATGTAACCAGTCGGCTTTCCAGTCAAGCCAGAGAATACCATAACAAAGAAAGATAGCCTGGAATATGACCTGGAAATAGCGGGGGTCAGGCCGGGAAAGATGGAATTGCATAAGCCGTTATTTGCTTAAGAGATGAAAGCAAACCGCGGATTACACAATCGATGTATGGAACAATCAATTAATTTCTCAAAAAAAAGCTGCTTTTAGTTTATGCATTCTGCGGGGTCATTGCATCCCGCCCCCTTCCTGCTCTTTTAATGCCCCATCCATTCTTTAAAAGCTGATACATTTTCCTGGCTGATGATAATGTCTTCGCTGGGCGGGGGGTCCAGTTCCAGCTGTAACTTACTTTTTGGATAGGTTTTTATTTTCTTGATGGAAGAAAGATGTACCAGGTATTTACGGTTCACCCGGTAGAACTGGGAAGGGTCCAATTGTTTATCAATATCTGCCAGGGACTGGTCCAGGATGAATTTCTGGTTCTTATTATCCACCATGCAAACCAACTTATGGGTGGCATAGAAATAGGCAATATCACCTGTTTTTACACTGATATAATCCGTTCCTCTTTTTACCAGGAAACGTTGTTTATAAGCGTTACCCGGTTGTTGTTGCCATTGCTGCAATTGCCGGAAGCTGGAAACAAAATGCAGTTTTAGTTTCTCATATTTATTCAGGGCTGTTTCCAGTTTCTCCTGTTTAACAGGCTTCAGCAGGTAATCGATACTATTATGTTCAAATGCTTCCTGCCAGTATTCGTCAAATGCCGTGCAAAAAATGACGGGGCTGGTGATGTTAACCTTGTCAAATATCCGGAATGACAATCCATCACCCAGCTGTATATCCATAAATAACAAGTCAGGCATGGGATGCTGTTCCAGCCAGTCAATAGTATCCCGTATACTGGTAAGTACAGCCTGCACTTCAATACCGGGGTTGGCTTTGCGAATGGCTTTCAGTAATTTTTCAGCCGCGGGTTTTTCATCTTCGATGATGATCGCTTTCATATTATCGGGTTTCCATTATTCAATTTTCAGCACGGGCAGGTGAACGGTAAAATTCGTTTCATCCTGGGTTATGCTGATTTCTTTATTCGTGGTCAGTTTATACCGTTCCTGCAGGTTCTGCAAGCCGATTTTGGAACTGGCTTTCCGTAATGATTTTTTATTGACCTTATTATGTATAACCAGTGTATCATTTTCCAGGCTGATCGTGAGCAGCAGCGGCCTTGCCGCGGAAAACTCATTGTGTTTGGTAGCGTTTTCAGCCAATAGCTGCAGCGAAATAGGTGGCAGGAGATACTGGTCCCCGGTATCAGCAGGGATGTCAATTTTCAAATCCACTGCCTTTTCAAAACGGATCTGCAACAGTAAAAAATAACTTTTTAAAAACCCGATTTCATCATTTAACACGACAAGGTCGCGGGCCTTGTTGAGGAGAATATAACGGTAAACATCAGCCAGGGTATCATTAAATTGCTTGGCCCTTGCTGGTTTCTCTTCAATAAGATGACTGAGGGTATTGAGTGAATTAAAAATAAAATGCGGATCGATCTGGTTTTTCAAGGCTTCGAGCTCCGCCTCCGCCCTGGCCCTTTCCAGTTGCTCATTGCGAAGCATTTCAGACTCAGATTCCTTCACCATGAAAACAGTCTCGTACACATGAGTGATGAAAATGACAGCGATCAGGATGATCAAACTCGATTGGGATATTATAGGCCAGTTTATCGGATCCGGAGAAAATAAATTGTACCAGCCTACCAGGAGTAATACACTCATCGGCACGGTATAAAACAGGATGCCAAGAATCAGGGCAGCGATTTTCTGCAGGGGTTTATTGATCCAGTCAAAATAGCTCCGGAGGGAAAAATGCAGGTAACGATTTCCTTCCCAGATAATAAAGGCAATCATGATGGTATAGAGAAAGCTGATCTTTACCTGCCAGGCAGAAAAGTTAGCCGGGTTGATCATTCCCGTGATCAGGGGGATACTGATGCCAAAGAAGGGAATCAGGATCAGCCGGAAGCCGATATCGTTCACGCGGAACTCTGTTTTCTTCCCTGTCGGCTGTTTTGGTATGTTCATCTCTTCTCTTTCCACCCTCATGCACTTTTGAATTGGCGTGTAAAAATTAGATAATAGTTTAGATATACAAGTTCATTCATCACTAAAACTTCTGCATATGGAAATGGGATCAATTAATTGGCTGGCTGTCCTGGTGGCCGGGATATCCTCATTTGTTGTGGGCGGTATCTGGTATTCTCCGGGTTTATTCGGCAAGGCCTGGATGAAAGACAATAATCTCACCGAGGAGGATGTAAAAAGAGGAAATAAAGGAAAGATCTTTGGCTGGACCTTTATTTTTTCCCTCCTGATGGCGGTTAACCTGGGCATGTTCCTGGCCGAACCGGCTGCCAACTGCCCCGTAGAATGTGTGCCAAAAGTGGACCTGGCCTGGGGTGCCACGGCTGGATTCCTGGCCGGCATCTGGACTTTTTGTGCCATTGCCATTCACAGCCTGTTTGAACAAAAGCCCTGGCGCCTGATCCTCATCAATGGGTTTTACAGTGTTGTAGCCCTTACATTAATGGGTGCTATCATTGGTGTATGGCGCTAAAAACGGATAAATGAACCAGCATTGTGTTGAACCGCCATGTCTTGCTGGAAAAATTTATTATGAAAAAGATACTTGTTATACTGGCCCTGTTCATTTTCCAGCAGGATATGTTGGGTCAAACGTCCAATCCCAGGCCCTGTGGTTCTAACCCCATTTACCGCTTTTTTGATTTTTGGATTGGAGAATGGGAAGCCTATGGTCCCAAAGGCAAGGGTGGTGACAGTAAAATCAGTTTGATCCTTGATAGCTGTGTGATATTGGAAGAATGGACAGGTGCCCAGCAGGGTTATGCCGGGAAAAGTTTCAATACTTATAACAAGACAACAAAAATGTGGCAGCAAACCTGGGTGGATAATAGGGGCGGCATTACAGAATATAAAAACAGCGTTTGGGAAAAAGACAAAATGATCGTAACGACCGATAACCGGCAATTACCCAATGGAAGCTGGTCAATGCAACGGATGACGTTTACCAAACTCAGCGAGGATAAAGTCCGGCAGCACGGGGAAAACAGCAGTGACGGTGGCAAAACCTGGACAACCAGTTTTGACCTGGAATACCGACGCAAGAAGTGATGAGCGGAATGGTTTCATCGTTTTCTTTCAGGAACTTTAAGAAAACAGTATTTATGAACCGGAAAAAGTTTTTACAGCATGCCGCACTGGGCGGTGGAACCCTGCTTGCATCCTCTTCATTAGGTTGGGCCCAGACCATGGCCATTCCACCCAAGGCAGATCCCTTACCGGCCGAAAAGGTGAAGGACTTTGTAGCCGCTGGGCATAATAATTTGGTGAAGGTGAAGCAAATGCTCGAAGAATTTCCTACTTTGATCTATGCGACCTGGGACCTGGGTGGTGGTGATTTTGAAACGGCACTCGAAGGAGCGGGGCATGTGGGGAATAAAGAAATTGCCAACTACCTGATCAACAGAGGTGCCCGAACCAATATGTTTGTGCTGACCATGCTTGGAAAAACAGAATTGGTAAAGCCCTATCTTGAAATGTTCCCGGAATACGTAAGAGCCCGGGGTCCGCATGGTCTAACCCTGTTACACCATGCACAAAGGGGCGGAGAAGAAGCCAGGGAATTACTGGAATACCTGCAATCGAAAGGATTAAAAGAAACCAAATCGCCATTATAAAAACCCAAGAATGAAAAATGCTATCAGTTGGTTTGAAATTCCTTCTTCCAACCTGGAAAGAGCGACAAAATTTTATGAAACTATTTTCGGAGTAAGCCTGGCCCCCCTGGATATGCCCGCTATTAAAATGAGGATGTTCCCCCTGGATGATATGAGCGGTGTGGGCGGAGCCGTAGTGGATAGTGGCGGTTTTCATAAACCTTCGGTTACAGATGGTCCCCTGATCTATTTGAATGCAAACCCTGATGTTCAAAACATACTTAATAAAGTGGAAGCAGCCGGGGGCAAGATCATGGTACCCAAAACTGAAATATCACCGGAATATGGTTATATGGCCGTGATCATTGACACGGAAGGTAACCGTATCGGGCTGCATAGTGTTCCTGCATCTTAAAAAAATAGTAATATGTCTGCCAGTACACAGGACTGGGGCCGTTTTATTGTTCGCATTAATATAA
>DASUMO010000207.1:0-8343 GCA_036277695.1 Chitinophagaceae bacterium | reverse complement strand
CAAAATATTGTTGCAACTCGAAACCAAGTAAATCCCTGTAAAATTGAAGCGAACGTTCCAGGTCAGAAACTTTTAAATGCACATGCCCGATCCGCGTGCCGGCAGGTATTGAATAAGCCATAAATAAGTTTAATCAAAATTAAAAAACGTTGACTGTATTGTTGATGTTAAACCCACTTGTTAATTTAGAGAAGGTTGCAGGTAGTGAATAATCAGGAAAAATATGATTCACCCTGTTTCGCCAAATATGGACGCAATGAAACCGAAGAAGCGCGAAGTGCGCTAAGCATTTTGAGGACTTTGTGCCTCCGCTGCGGTCTTTGCGTCCAAAAAATGTAGCGGGAAAAAGTTTCAATCTTACCAGGGTTTGACGCAG
The DNA here is from genome assembly GCA_036277695.1 of Chitinophagaceae bacterium. Lineage (GTDB taxonomy): Bacteria > Bacteroidota > Bacteroidia > Chitinophagales > Chitinophagaceae > CADEDV01. Next base: position 7,967 of record DASUMO010000207.1, on the reverse strand, counting down.
TAAAGATTTCTGCTTGCGTTAAAACGGCAACAAATTTGCCGGAAAATTTATTTAACTTGCAGGCCTGGATATGTTATTTCATTTCTCCATACCATCTTTCCTTGGCAGTAACCTGGATCTGTTGAATCACTAAGCGCCTGCATCTGTTCGCCTCCACGGAAACAAGACCTTCTTTTATCATTTTTAATTTAGTTTATGCAGAGCATATTGTCTATACCTCAAACCTCGGCTTATTATCTTGAACTGGAAGAAAAATATGGCGCCCATAATTATCACCCGGTTCCTGTAGTATTGACCCGGGGTGAAGGAGTATATGTTTGGGATGTTGAAGGAAAACGTTATTATGATTTCCTCAGCGGTTATTCAGCGGTAAACCAGGGGCATTGCCACCCTGTCATCACCCAGGCTTTTATCGAACAGGCTCAGAAGCTGACCTTGACAAGCCGTGCCTTTCACAGTGACCTGCTGGGAGAATACGCGAAATATATAACCGCTTATTTCGGCTACGATAAAGTTTTGCCGATGAATACTGGTGTGGAAGCCGTGGAAACAGCCATCAAGCTTTGCCGCAAATGGGCTTATGAAATAAAAGGGATTGCCGAAAACAAAGCCATCATTATTGTTTGTGAAGGCAATTTTCATGGCCGCACTTCCACGGTGATCTCCTTCAGCGATGATCCCCTGGCCCGGAAAAATTTCGGTCCCTATATGCCGGGATTCCTTTCTATTCCTTTCAATGATCTGAATGCACTCGCGAACGCAGTCCGGGAAAAAGAGGTGGCCGGTTTTTTAGTAGAACCCATACAGGGAGAGGCGGGTGTAGTAGTTCCTGATGAAGGTTACCTGGCCGGAGCAAAGAAAATTTGTGAAGATGCAGGTGTTCTTTTTATAGCAGATGAGATCCAGACCGGCCTGGCCAGGACCGGTAAAATGCTGGCCTGTGACCACGAGCAGGTTCGGCCTGACTTGCTGGTACTCGGAAAAGCCCTGAGCGGGGGAATGATGCCCGTTAGTGCTGTGCTGGCCGATGATGAGATCATGATGACCATCAAACCGGGCGAACATGGATCAACTTATGGAGGAAACCCGCTGGCTTGTCGTGTGGCGATAGCTGCGTTGCAGGTTTTAAAAGATGAAAAGATGGAAGAACAGGCTACCATAATGGGGAATCTGTTAAGGGAAGGACTTGCGCAATTGCATTCCAGGCATATTGCATTAGTAAGAGGTAAAGGATTACTTAATGCGATTGTGATAAAACATCTTAACCCGGATGCGGCCTGGGATCTTTGCCTGCAATTGAAAGAAAATGGGTTGCTGGCTAAACCTACCCATGGAGATAAGATCCGCCTCGCTCCTCCCCTGGTTATTACGAAAACACAGGTCGAAGAATGCGTGAAGATTATTGGAAAAAGCCTGTCGGTGCTCGACTAATTCCTTTACAGATTATATATCTATTCAATGAAACGCCCCGTTAAAACGGGGCGTTTAAATTTGATACCCTTGAAGTTATTGTGAAAATGAAACGATTTCTATGCAGCGGAATTTAGCCAGTATTGTAAAAAATAAGTATTTTTTCTTTTGGAAACACTGATCCATTCCCCGTTGGAAAGCTCGACTTTACCTCCCTGGGATTGTTGCAATGTTCCCCTCACATAGTCGCGGATATAGGATTTATTAAGCAGGTGTTTTTTATGTACCCTGATAAAACCGTGCACCGCTAATTTTTCTTCGAACCATCTCAATACCTTGGCCACGACCAGGGTTCTCCCCCCCGTGAAATAAAGTTTACTGTAGTTACTGATGGCCTCGATTCGGATGATTGCTTCCACCTCGATCAGTTCCATCCCCTTGCAGGTCGGAAGCTGGAGGGCATTTTTCAGATTCAATCCTGTTTGCATAGTATCAGTTTAGGGTTAGAAAATTCCTGCACGCGGACGTGCAGGAACTTTTTATTGTCCGGTTATATCCAGGACTGCGCCTGTGCTGACCGTCACTGTTGAACCAGGTGCAGCTTTCACACTTTTTGCACTGCCATTGGTACTGAGGACGGGATATAATGATTTGCCGGAAGGAATCACGACATCTGTATACTGATCAGGAATAACTCCACAAGCTCCCCAGTTACTGGCGGTATGCCAGTTGGTGCTGGTGCTGCCCTGCCAGGTCAGTACAAATTTGACCGTATAAACTACAGCAGGTACATTATCAACCAGTGCCTGGTATTGGTACCCACTGAAGCTGCTGGGTAAATTCGTCAGGATTAATGTTGCTGTGCCTGATCCATTATAATTCGGACCATCCGCAATATTGTTAAACCCGGACCCGGTATTCAGCTGCCATTGATAGCTGGTACCGCTGGCGCCAGCGGGTATAGCAAATCCACCGGAAGGACATAGATTGAGGGTAGACGATGTTCCCACAGTAAACCCGCTAAATCCTGTAACGTCAAAACTGATTTCCCATCGGCTGAATCCTGCATTCCAGTTAATGTTTACATCCGCCGGATCTATCATGATGGGTATACCCGAATAAGTAGCAGGATGACCGCTTCCATCGCTGCTGGTGCCGGGATATCTTATTACCCTGAGATTGGCAATACCACTGGCATCGGCGCTATTGGCCGGCAGGTTCAGTGTGCTGCCCGCATCTGCATTGAAGGCATCGAATTCACCCTGGGTAAAGTATAATGTGACCGTGCCCGTGGATGTGGCGGGGTTGGTAGCCGCATTGATTTCATAATGCCGCGCTACAAATGGATTCGCACCATGTACGGGTACGCTATTCTCGATCCAGACCTTCGCCGTAACATTTCCGCTGACCGGGCTGGTGCCGGATGGATTTACCGTGGCAATGAGTTTACATGTTCCTGACTCATTGAAAGTAGTGAGGCCGCTTATCATAGTAGTTTTTGAAACCGGCGGTCCGCCTGGTGATCCTGCCAGAATCCCCGAAGGTGTATTTACAGTTAGGTTCACACTCGCGGAACTGCTGCAGCCATTAGCGGCGCTGAAAGTAACAGTGTATGTTCCGGCGTTCAGCGTAACTACATTCGAGAGAACCGGATTCTGTACTGCGGAAACAAAGCTATTGGGACCGGTCCAGGAATAACTAATCAGGTTTGGAGTAAAACTAATGCATTGACCATTGGAAAGTGAGGCAGTATTGGATGAATACTGAACAGCACTGCTACTGCTTACTTGTACGCCAATGGTAGCGGCCGCTGCAAAGTCATACGTGGGGTCACCAAATTCAGCATCCTGGTATACAAAGGTTATTACACCAGTATTTAAATCCAGTTGAACCTGGAATGTAATACTGCCACCAGCATATGAAAAATGAACCAGATTGGTATACTGGATAATGAATACCGATCCTATCGTTTCTGTTTTGATGGAGGATGTAACAAGAGTGTCCAGGTCATCCCAGAACGGAGCAATTAATAGGTTTCCTGCGGTATTGGCCGTGCTGGGCAAAGCGGCGTTCGTTGATGAAACATCGCCGGTAGTTGATCCCAGAACGATCGCTCCATTCATTCCCACCCTGGCAGTTGTATAGGATACACCATTGAACGTAAATGCCGGAATGGTGATATTATGTTCCGAATCGTCAAGCAAGGTACCTGGTACGGATGTACCGCTTGCACTGATATCAATGAATCCTGTACCGCAGTTACCATTGAGTATGAAACGGGGTATAGATGCGGGTAACACTGCAGACGAATTCAAGGTAACCGTTTCACCTTCGCAAACAGGATTTGGTGAGGCGGAAGCCAGTACATTTTCCGGTGCAAGGTTTACAGTTACCGTTACTTTAGCCGTGTCTGTACAAACTCCGTCAGTACCCGTAACCGTGTATTCAGTCGTTAGTGCAGGATTAGCCTGAACATTGGCACCAGAAGTGGCATTCAATCCTGTGCCGGGACTCCAGGTATAATTGGTGTAAGCATATGTACTGGAAGCAGCAAGGTTTGAAGCTGCGTCAAATTGGCATCGAACTACTGATGATGGAGTAATAATAATCGGATCAGCAGGGTTTACGGTAGCTGTTACAGCAGTACGGGCCCCTTCGCAAGGAGCGGACACCTGCCAATCATAGAAGAAATAATAGCTGGTCGAAGTTCCGCTGGAACCCAAACGTCCACTTGTAATCGTGATCAGGCCTGGGATAGTCATTGCTGGATTTGTTGCAATGGCCCCACCTACAATATCTGCATTCACGTCACGAATTAGTGAGGCTACACTACCTGTCCGGCTGGTCATATCAAGGTAGTAATCGGTACCGGAGTTAACTGTCCAGTTAAGAGGTACATAGGTTTTTATTCCGGGAGATGTAGTACCTGTACAGGGGAAACTTAAAGATTGAAGTGTTGTACCGCCTGAATTCTTCAACGCGATATTTACAGTGCCCGCGCCAGTTCCTATGGGATAAATATACACACCATTGATAGTCACACTGGGAGCCGATACATCAAACAACAAACCTGCTTCCAGGGTATAGGTTCCCGTTGCCCCATTTGATGGCGCTCCTACTGATTTTATCGTTGTACCCTCCGTTGCAGCTACATAAAATGTTGTTGTTGTTCCAATAGCTGGCGTTGTAAATGGACTACCTGAGCCAAGCACGGTACCGCCTGATGCTGACGAATACCAGTTCAGGGTGCTGCTGCCGGATCCGGTAGCCTGCAGATCCACGGTACCAAAACCGCATCGGCTCGCAGGTGTGGTTGTCAAAACCTGTGGGTTTAAGTAACCTACACTCACTACATTGGAAGTGCCCGAATTCAACCCGCAACTCACAATTGCCTGGTACCATGTAGGTCCTGAAACCGGGCCGTCTGGTGTATAGGTTGTACTGTTTGTTCCAACATTATTCCAGGGTCCTGACCCGGACACTGTTGATTCCTGCCATTGAATATTTCCCCCAGCGCTGCCCGAAAGTGTGAGTACGGGCGCACCGCTTCCGCAAACCGCGTTTGTACTGGCTGATGCTGTCCCCACGACTAATGCTACAGCTGTCCTGTTCACAGCGGGATTTAGGGCATCATTCCCAGGAAGCCCGTCACCTGCCAGGGTTGTACTGGCATTAAAAGTATAAACACCCGTTGCAGACATATCTAACGTTGCTGACATCGGTACATCCACAGTTGCATCGGGAGCGAGTGTGCCGGAATTTACCGTTCCCGACAAAGCGGCGACTGCAACTCCGGAAACATTGGTGTTAACCGTGAGAGGTGTAATTGAAAAATCCAGTGTATTTAGACCATAATTTTTTACCCTTACCGTGACAGTCTCGTTATTTGTATAACAAGTCTGAACCCCGGGTAATACCAAAGAGATTGCACCTGCATCGATTGCAGGGGGTGTTTCTATATTGATATCGTCGATATGGAAATCATATGCAGAAGCATCATCGGTCGTGCCTTCAGTTGCAAAGAATGCAATGATGACTGTTTGACCTGCATAGCTGCCTAATTGTATGGTTTGTTCAACGAGGGAATTTGTAATCGAAGCGGTATTATTGGCATCAAAGGTGAACAGATCTGAGAATGTTGCTCCGCAATCAGTTGAGATTCTGACAATCACCTGGTCATCGGTTGGTATTCCACTTGTATTCCCCGCCATTCCATCAGGATCGGCGTCAGCGGAAGACGACTCGGTGATGGCCACTTTGAATTTAAGCCTGGTAGATGCTCCGGCCATGAATTTGGGACCTACGATCCATTCTTGATCGCTGGCTGTGGATAAGAGTATTTTGGCTGTGGTGCCACTTCCTGGAATTACCGTTGAACTGGTCCATGAAGAACTGGTCCCGACTGGCAATGACGCGCCATCTCCTTCTGACCAGTTGGCGAATACACTGGTAAGATTGGAGCCGGTAAATCCGGTGAAATCGACCGTTTGCGGTAAACTCACTACAGGTGCATTGATAATATTTACGGCGGTCATTCCATTATTGGATGGTTCACCATCACCCGTCATGCTCGTAGAAGCATTGAAAGTATAGGTGCCCGCTGCGGTCATATCAAGTGTTCCTGTCATCGGAACGTTCATCGTAGCATCGGGCGCCAGCGTTCCGGCATTTATCGTGCCTGTAAGTAGTCCCGCCCCGGCGCCTGTTATACTGGTTGTCACAGTAACGGGATTCGATGAAAAATCTATTGTTGCAGTACCATAGTTCTTAATGGTTATTGTAACGGGTTGCGTAGCTGTCAGGCAACCTGAAGCCGGCTGTGGTAACGGTGCAAATAAAGCGATAGCTCCTGCATCGAGCGCCGGAGGAGTCGAGATCTCGATATCATCAATATGAAAATCATAGGAAGGAGCATCGTCAACAGTTCCTTCTGTTGCGAAAATAGCCACCATGATATTTTGCCCGGCATATGCACCAAGTCCAATAGTTTGTTCTTCCAAAACATTGGTGATTGATGCGGTATTTGACGCATCAAATACATACAGATCACTATAACTTGCGCCGCAATCGGTAGAGACCTTTACTATTACCTGGTCATCCGTAGGTACTCCACTTGTTACACCAGCCATACCATCTGGATCCGCATTTGCAGATGAAGCATCTGTAATGGCAATCTTAAATTTCAACCTGGTAGCAGCCCCGGCTGTAAATTTTGGACCGACAATCCACTCTTCGTCACTAGCAGTAGACAACAGGATTTTAGCGGTCGTACCACTTCCCGCTATTGCTGTTGAACTGGTCCAGGCAGATGTAGTACCTGCGGGAAGAGTTGCGCCACTTCCTTCTCGCCAATTGGGGAAATTCGTAGTGAGATTCGATCCTGTAAATCCTGTAAAATTCACTGATTGTGGCAATGTCACGATCTGGCTAACGCGGTTTACCGGAGTCATTGCATCATTCGATGCTTCTCCGTCACCAGTCATACTGGTCGATGCATTGAACGTATATGTTCCACCGGCGCTCATGTCAAGCGTGGCCGACATATTAACATTGGTAGTCGCGTCGGGAGCTAGTGTTCCTGAATTGATTGTACCGTTGAGCGTAGCAACAGCCGCGCCCGTTACATTGGTTGTAACTGTCACCGGGTTTAAAGTAAAATCTATTGTAGAAGTTCCAAAGTTCTTAATGGTTACCGTTACCGTTTCTGCCGTGCCATAACATCCGCCTGCTGAATTCGGCGCGTCGAGAGTCAAAGCACCTGCATCCAGAGCAGGAGGATCCGAAATATTAATATCATCAATATGGAAATCATATGAGGGAGCATCATCTACGGTTCCTTCAGTAGCAAAAAATGCGATGATCACCGTTTGTCCGGCATAGGCTCCCAATTGTATGGTTTGCTCCACCAGTGCGTTGGTAATCGAAGCCGTATTGCTCGCATCGAATACAAAAAGGTCTGAAAAGCTTTGCCCGCAATTCGTGGAGATCTTCACAATGACCTGATCATCGGTAGGGATACCACTTGTATTTCCCGCCATACCATCGGGGTCGGCATTAGCAGAGCTTGCATCCGTAATGGCTACTTTGAATTTGAGCCTTGTTAATGCGCTGACCGTAAATTTAGGTCCAACTATCCATTCCTGGTCGGTTGAACCTGCCAAATTTATCCGGGCAGTAGTTCCGCTCCCAGCAATTGAAGTGGACGAGGTCCAGCCTGAAATCGTTCCTGCCGGTAATGACGCCCCATCCGCCTCATACCAGTTCGGGAAATTCGTTGTCAGATTGGCTCCTGTATAGCCAGTGAAATCAACCGTTTCGGGTAAGGCGACAATTGGAGCGTTCACACGGTTAGCAGCCGGCATGGCGTCATTACCTGGTTCACCATCCCCTGTCATCGACGTAACGGCATTAAAAGTATAGGTGCCGCTGGCCGTCATATTCAGGGTAGTTGTCATCAAAACATTTGTCGTCGCATCCGGAGCAAGTGTTCCGGTATTAATAGTGCCTGTCAATACCTGGTTAGCAGCGCCTGTTACCGTTGTGGTTACCGTAACCGG
>DASUMO010000206.1:0-2661 GCA_036277695.1 Chitinophagaceae bacterium | reverse complement strand
ATGCAATTTTACTAGTCGTTGTCATGGTATAATGTTTTAAAATGAAAAAATAAGGTTAGGTCTTCAAACTCAATACACAAAACCGTACCAGAATAAAAACTACCTCAGCTCATGCCAAAAAGACCTGCACCCCAAATCCTTCCTGGAAAAAAGGGGAGGATATTACCCGTTTAAAATAATATTGTAGCAAGTCCTTTCGGTTTTATATCTTTCAAAATCATTTGATTGCTTATGAGAATGTTGCCCTTTTTCCTGTCTGCTGCAATAACGGCGGGGCTGATCTTTATCCTGAATATACCGCTGGGTGATACCATACCTATGCCCCTGGGAAAATTCCTGAGCCCTCAACATGGGTTTTGGCAAAATGCGGAGGCTACAGACCAGGATTTTACAGTTGATCTCCATTTCCCCGAATTAAGAGGCAAGACCGAGGTCTATTTCGACGAGCGCCTGGTGCCGCATATTTTCGCCAGTGTGGAAACTGACGCCTATTTTGTGCAGGGCTACCTGCATGCCAAATTCCGGCTCTGGCAAATGGAATTTCAAACACATGCTACAGCCGGCAGGATCAGTGAGATTGTGGGAGAAAAGGCGATCAATTATGACCGTGAACAACGACGCATGGGCCTGGGTTTTGGTGCCGAGAATATGCTTAGGGAAATAGAAAAAAATGAGATCACCCGCAATGCAGTAAACAGTTATACAGCCGGGGTCAACGCCTATATTTCCAGTCTTTCTGAAAGCCAGCTTCCCATCGAGTACAAGCTGCTAAACTATCAACCTGAAAAATGGACCAACCTGAAAACGGCTTTGTTTATTAAACAAATGACCAAGACCCTGGCAGGTTATGGGTATGCCAACGATTTTCAATATACCAATCTCCGTTCTGTTTTTTCTGAGGAAGAAATGAAATGGTTGTTCCCCTATGCCGAAGATTCATTGAGTCCCATTATTCCCAAAGGCACCCTTTACCCGGCGCCCGGCTCCCTGGCGATTCCCCGCCACCTGTTTGACTCTGCCGCTAATTACAAAACAGATACCGTGCGAATAACCAGCACTGACAAACCCACACCCGGTATTGGAAGTAATAATTGGGCTGTTAGTGGAAGTCGTACGCAAAGTGGTAGTCCCATTCTCTGCAATGACCCGCACCTGGATCTCACTTTGCCTTCTATCTGGTACGAACTGCAAATCCATACCCCGGCTTATAATGCTTATGGAGTCTCCTTCCCGGGCTTGCCGGGTGTAGTGATAGGGTTTAATGACAGTATCGCTTTCGGATTTACCAATGGCGGAATTGATATCATGGATTTTTACGAGATCAGGTTCCGGGATGATTCCAGGAAACAGTATTGGTTCAATGGACAATGGACCGATTGCAAAGATTTGCGGGTGGAGGAAATAAAAGTTAAAGGCGGAAGAACAGTATATGATACAGTTGCCTACACTGTATTCGGCCCGGTGATGTATGACAAAAGTTTTACCCATGTATCTTCAGAGGGGAAGGCCATCGCAATCCGCTGGAAAGCCCATGATCCATCCAATGAACTGTTGATGTGGTGGAAACTGAACAGGGCCAACAACTATGAAGATTATGAAAAGGCATTACCTGATTTTACCTGCCCGGTACAAAATGTGGTGTTTGCCTGTAAAAGGGGTGATATCGCGATCTGGCAACAAGGCCAGGTTCCTTTGCGCTGGACCGGACAGGGTGTTTACCTGATGCCCGGCGAGGACAGTAGTTATTCCTGGCAAGGCATGATTCCGCAAAACGAGAACCCGCATATCCTGAATCCTGAAAGGGGTTTTGTGAGCAGTGCCAACCAAAGGGCTACCGATACAAGTTATCCCTATTTTGTTCCGGGAGACTATGCTGTATACCGTGGTTATCGCATAAACCAGCGGCTGGCAGCTATGCAACAGGTAACCCCCGCAGACATGATGAAGTTGCAGAATGATAATTTCAATACGGAAGCATCCCTGGTCCGTCCGGTTCTTCTGCAAAAAATTGATGCCGGCAGGCTAAATGCCGACGAAATAAAACTGCTGGAAATATTCCGTGCCTGGAACCTGGAGAATAACCCCGATCAAAAAGCACCCGCGATATTTGAAGCCTGGATGGATAGCCTGATGCTGGAAACCCTGGGGGATGAATTTTCAAAAACAAAAGATCCGCTTTACCCTGATCGCTCTACGCTTATCGACAGGCTGATCGGTGATTCGGTATTTCATTTTGCCGATAATATTCTGACTCCCCGGGTAGAAACCGTACCCGATATAATAACGGCAAGTTTTAAGAAAGCAGCTCCGGGCTTACTGGAATATGAAAAAGCAGGCCGGTTGGATTGGGATCATGTTAAGAATACTACTATTTATCATCTCTTGCGCTCCAATGCACTGGCTTTTGCGCGGAAAGGGATCAGGACAGGCGGGGGAAATGAGATTATCAATGCCACCCGGCATAATAACGGGCCCAGCTGGCGTATGGTAGTGCAGTTATCCACGCCAACCGAAGCCTGGGGTGTTTATCCCGGGGGCCAAAGCGGAAACCCCGGCAGCCGCTATTATGATAGTTTTATTGATGATTGGGCTTCGGGTAAATATTATAAGCTCTGGTTTATGCGGGAAGGTGATAAAACGGACCAAAAGGTTCAGTGGGTG
>DASUMO010000205.1:0-5516 GCA_036277695.1 Chitinophagaceae bacterium | reverse complement strand
CCGGTTCGCTCCATTGCTCCATATTGCACAGGGATTGACGCCCACGGAAGTTGTAAATGCCGTGGATGATGCGGTCACCGAGGGAAAAGCGCAAAGTGGCATTGAAGCAGGTCTTATACTTTGCACCCTGCGGCATTATAGCGAAGAACAAAGTATGGAAACAGTACAATTGGTCGATGCCTTTAAAGGAACCAACGTTATCGGTTTTGATATTGCTGCCGATGAGGCCGGTTTTCCTATTACCAATCATACCAGGGCATTTGCTTTTGCACGGTCAAAAGGAATTCCTTGCACTGCCCATGCAGGGGAGGCAAAAGGAGCTGAAAGTGTATGGGAAACCCTCCATGAATTTCGTCCCGCCCGGATCGGGCATGGAGTGCGCAGTTTTGAGGATCCTGCCCTGGTTGCTTTCATTAAACGAAATAATATTCACCTGGAAGTTTGCCCCACCAGCAATATCCAGACAAATGTATTTGACCGGATAGAGAATCACGTTGTGGATAAGATCTATCGATCGGGAGTTTCCATGAGTATTAATACAGATGCGCGTACCATAACCGATACCACCCTGACCAAAGAATATGGGGTGCTGGAAAAAATATTTAACTGGAATAAGGAAAACTTCCTGCATTGTAACCTGGAAGCAATCAGGCACGCCTTTATTGAAGAAGAGAAAAAAGAAGCTTTAAGGACCAGGTTAATAGCAGGTTTTAACGATGTGACCTGATCAAAGAAACTAAATCTCTCATTTCCAAAGCTCTAAACCTGATAAACTTCATGTCGTTTAAAACACTGGAAACCTTACCTTTGCGCCTGCCGCGCTTATCGTGCGAACCAATAGAATTCCGGTGTTCCGGCCCCACGCAAAAGGCGGATTTTATCCCGGATATTAAAAATCTACAATACTACTATGGCAGACATCTTTGAACGTCTATTAAAACATTATGGCCCGATCGGCCAGCATCGTGCAAGAGCACATGGCTATTTTGCCTTCCCCAAGCTGGAAGGTGAGATTGGAAGCCGGATGAAATTCAGGGGTAAGGAAATGATCGTTTGGAGCCTGAATAATTACCTGGGTCTTGCCAACCATCCCGAAGTGAGAAAAGCCGATGCCGATGCCGCCAAAAAATTTGGCCTGGCCATGCCAATGGGCGCCCGAATGATGAGCGGGAACAGTAATTACCATGAACAACTGGAAGCGGAACTGGCTGCATTTGAAATGAAAGAGGATGCGGCCTTGCTCAATTTCGGTTACCAGGGCATGGTCAGCATTATAGATGTTTTATGTGGCCGTCACGATGTGATCGTTTACGATGCCGAAAGCCATGCCTGTATCATTGATGGATTGCGTTTGCATCCCGGTCACCGTTATGTATTTAAGCATAACGATATGGATGATTTTGAAAAGCAACTGCAAAGGGCTTCGGCACTGATTGAAAAACAAAAAGCCGGTGGCATTCTGGTAATCACGGAAGGGGTATTCGGCATGGCAGGTGACCAGGGTAAATTAAAAGAGATTGCCAGCCTGAAAGATAAATACCAGTTCCGCCTGCTGGTAGATGATGCCCATGGTTTCGGCACCCTGGGTAAGACCGGGGCGGGTGCCGGTGAAGAACAGGGTGTGCAGGATAAGATCGACCTCTATTTCTCGACTTTCGCCAAATCCATGGCTTCTATCGGCGCCTTTATAACGGGCGACAGGAGTATTATTGATTATATCCGTTACAATATCCGCTCCCAGATCTTCGCCAAGAGTTTACCCATGCCCCTGGTTATCGGGAATTTGAAAAGACTGGAACTCCTGAAAACGCAGCCTGCATTAAAAGATAAATTATGGGAGAACGCCCGCAAGCTGCAAAATGGATTAAAAGAAAGGGGATTTGATATTGGAAAAACAGATTCAGTTGTTACACCGGTTTACATGAAAGGGGGTGTGGAAGAAGCAACCGCGATGGTCATGGACCTAAGGGAAAACTACCATATCTTCTGTTCCATCGTCGTCTACCCGGTCATTCCCAAGGGAAATATCATTTACCGTCTCATCCCCACAGCCACCCATACCGACGAAGATATCCGTGAAACCCTGGAAGCTTTTTCCGCGACAAAGGAAAAACTGGATGCTGGTGATTACCGGGTGGAAGCCATCCCCGATATGGCTGAAGTGACGGGCAGAAGGTTTGATTATATGACCGATAGGCCAAAAAATAAATAACGCAAATAGCTTATACCCCGATAAAATCCCTGCTTCCCTGCAGGGATTTTTTATACCGGCTCCCTTTTCCAGGGATTATCGTAGATTTTCACCTGACAACTAGCAACTTCGGCAGGATTATTGCCGATTTGATCTTTAGTTTTGCGCATTATCCCTGGCTCACCTTATCTTATTTCCTCTCCCTGAAAAATTCGAAGGATTCTTCATCCAAATGAAAAACCGTAAAATTTCATTTTAAAAATTTACGGTTATGAGAAAAATTTACGTGTCGCTAAAGAGGATTTGGCCTGGCTCTCTAATTCCACTCCTTCTCTTCATCTGCCTCCCAGCAAGCGCTACCAATTATCCTTTCAGTGCAACCTATTCGGGAACTAATGAAGTTCCGCCTAATAATTCTACCGCTACTGGTACAATTCACGGAGTGTATAACGATTTCACCAACACTATCTACTACACCATTGTCTTTAGCGGATTATCCAGTAATACATCAAATGCGCATTTTCATGGCCCTGCAGCCGTAGGTGTAGGAGCTGGTGTATTGATCGGCCATGCTGGATTTCCTCTTGGTGTAACATCAGGTGTGTATGCAAAATCCGATGTGTTGACAGACGCACAGGAAACGATGCTTCTGGCAGGTTTGATTTATTCTAATATTCATACCACCAATTTCCAGGGTGGAGAAATCAGGGCCCAAATCATCCTGGGTGCAGCCTCCAATCAAATCTATTCCATTCAAAATACTTATAGCGGCGCACAGGAAGTACCCCCCAACCCTTCTCCCGGAACGGGTACTATAACCGGGGCCTATAACAGTGCTACTAATACGATTTATTATTCCATTACTTTCAGCGGACTGGATTCCAATACCACTGCTGCGCATTTCCATGGTCCGGCAGCTCCTGGTGTCGGTGCTGGTGTGGTAAAAGCACACACTGGTTTCCCGGTGGGTGTGGAATCAGGTAATTTTTCCAGGGCGGATACACTTACCGACGCCCAGGAAACAGATCTTTTAGCGGGTCTCTGGTATTCCAATATTCACACCCAAAAATACCAGGGAGGTGAAATAAGGGCCCAGATAACACCGCTTTTGCCTCCGGATATTACCTGCCCGGCTAATATAACACAGGGTAATGACCCGGGCCTTTGTTCAGCCTCGGTAACCTTCAGTGCCACCGCAACCGGAATTCCAACGCCCACTATTGAATACAGGATCGGAACTACCGTTATTACTTCACCACATGTTTTCCCTGTTGGTACAGCAACCGTATGGGCTAAGGCTACTAATACAGCGGGTGTAGACAGTTGCAGCTTTGTGGTAACAGTTAATGATATTGAACCCCCGGTTATAGCTGGCCTGCTTGCTAATCCAGACATGTTATGGCCTCCCAACCACAAGATGAGGGATGTAACCGTGAACTATACCAGTACAGATAATTGCGGAGTAGTTAGTTGTGTGATGTCTGTTACCAGCAATGAGCCCGACAATGGTACAGGAGATGGTAATACCACTGATGATTGGGAGTTAGTTGATGGTCACCATGTAAAATTAAGGGCCGAACGTGCAGGCAATGGCAGTTGCAGAATCTATACGATTAAGATAACCTGTACCGATCAGCATGGAAATTCCAGTGATAGCTCAACCCATGTCATCGTTCCCCACGATATGTCATCGGCTGGCACTTGCGTGATTCCCCGGGGTGGAGGGCGGACTGGAGGTCGTTCCTTGCTACGCCGCAACCTTCAATTATCGGCATTGCCCAACCCGAGCCCGAATACATTTACACTGGATATACGCTCAACAGTGAATACAGAAAGGGCCAGTATCCGTATCATCGATATGTTTGGCAGGGTTGTAGAGTCCCGCGACAATGTCCAGGTAAATCAATTGATACAGGTAGGCGCTGGATTAAGAGGAGGCTTATATATTGTACAACTTCGCCAGGGCGGACAAACTGAACAGCTCCAGATTTTCAAGTTAGATTAAGAAAAACCGGCACATCACATAAAAGGCAGTACCCCGGTACTGCTTTTTATTTTATTTAAGCTGAACCAAACCGGCCCGCTCATTTTATGTACGGCAAATAGTTTTGTCCCCTTTCCATTATTTTTACCGCTAAAATTCACGTTAACATGCGAACGCTATTTTTATTCCTTTTCCTGTTACCCTTGCTGGCGGTAGGGCAAAAGAAACAGATTACCCTTGAAGACATTTATAAAAAGGGCAGTTTCCGGGGAGAAGTTGTGCAGGGCTTTACCGGGGAGTCGATCGACAGCATTGTCAACCCTGCCGATGTGAAAGACGAAAACGGGAAAACCCTGGCCCTGGGAGATTACCTGCTGAGCAAGGATAAAAAAAGAGTATTGATTTTCACAGCTAAAGAACAGATCTACCGGCGTTCTTCCAAAGCTTATGTTTACCTCCACGATATCATAGCCAAAAAAACCCGCCGGCTTGACGGGGAAAAAATCATGCATGCTACCTTTTCACCCGATGGCACGCGAATCGCCTATGTCAAAAATAACAATCTCTATCTCTATGATATTGCCACCGGACATGCCCGGGCCATTACAACCGATGGCAAATGGAATCAGATTATCAATGGCAATTGTGACTGGGTATATGAAGAGGAATTTGAATTTACCCGGGCTTATGAATGGAGTCCCGCGGGAAATTATATCGCCTTTTACCGATTTGATGAAACCAACGTAAAAGAGTACCAGTTTACGCAATATGATGATGCTTATAACAAACAATACACCTATAAATATCCCAAAGCCGGTGAAGCCAACTCGGTAGTGGAAATTCATCTTTATGATATCGCCAACAATAAAACTGTAAAAGCCCAATATGAACAGGGTGATATTTATATTCCCCGCATCAAATGGACGCGTAATGATAACAAACTGGTAGTTTATTGGATGAACCGTTACCAGGATAACCTGAAACTCCTGCTGACCGATGCTGTGACGGGTTTCAGCCAACTCCTCTACCAGGAAAAAAACAAGTATTTCGTGGAGATTAACGATGACTGGTGGTGGCTGAAAGATGGCAAACATTTTCTTTTTACAAGCGAGATGAATGGTTATCGCCATTTATACCTCTATAGCATGGATGGCAAAACAAAAATCCAGCTTACCAAAGGAAATTACGAGATCACGGATGTAAATGGCGTGGATGAAGTCAACAAGCGGGTTTATTTTACCATGGCCTATCCCCGTCCTATGGACAGGAATTTCTTTGTTACAGATTTTACGGGAAAGAAGACTTACCAGCTTACCCGGGGCGAGGCCTGGCACCGCGTGG
>DASUMO010000204.1:0-3293 GCA_036277695.1 Chitinophagaceae bacterium | reverse complement strand
CAGCCGGGATGGCGAACCGGGATCTTGCAGTATTTATACTAAGTTTCATTTTTTTGGTTTTTTAAGATCACTTAATTATTCGGTGCGCCATTGCGTATCCAGTCATATACTTTTTGCCTGTCGGCAGCTGAAGGAATGTATTCTCTCATTTCGCCGTTGATCATTTTATACAGGATACTTTCTTTAGGAATCGCTGTATTTACAAATCCTCCATTCACGATCTGCTGGTATGATTCATCTGTTTTGAGATAAGGCTTGTGGGCACCGGAAACATGACAACCGGCCAGGGCACATTTGGTGTTGAGCATAGGTGCCAGTTCTGTTTTAAAACTAACAGCCATGGGAGGTCCATCCGGGTCTGCCACCACATCGGGATAGATCACATCTTTATAGCAACCCGCCAAACCAGCTCCGACCAGGATAAGCACACTTATATATACTAATACTTGTTTCATGGTAATTGTGTTTTCTGGATCATTTATTATGGAAGTTCATATTGCATTCCACTTCAATTTTGTCGGAGATGCTGGTACTGGTAATTCCAAAGTCGCGGCAATTGAACTGGAAATTCAATTTCAGGCCAAATACACCATAAGCGGCAGCTGTACCAAACTGCACTTTTGCTTTGGGAACATAGGTAAGCTTGCCCACAATAGTCTTGGTCAGTGGTGTAGCCAGTTTGCCCTGCCAGGTTAGGTTCAGTGTAACGATATAGGCATTGCTGCTGGGATCAAACTTCACTTCGGTTGTTTTAATTTTGGCCAGGTTGGTTACGCTCAGGTTTTGTGTACCTGTAATGATAGCGGTAGTACCCATGCCTGAAACATTGCAACCTGCATCGCGGCCTGGTTCACCGGTATTCGAGGTATTGATCTGCACATATCCGCTGAAATAGGTCTTAGCCGGTTCATTTTCATAAAAGGCCCAGGAGGTGTCGGGCAATGGCTGGCTCGTAGTGGTATAGACAGTGGATTTCGCATCAGTTACATCATGTATACCGAACTGGTTAAAACGACCGGTCAGCAAACCCGAAGCACCTACATAATTTGTTTCCCACAATACGCTGGAATGCGATTTATCGAATTTCCATTGCGTGGTATCACCGGTTGTTGTACCGGGAAGATGGACATTTGTACCCCTTGTAATGACTGTGCCTGTTTGAGCGGGAGGAGGCGGAAGTTCATTGTCATGCGTACAACCAATGATATATCCATACCCACTGGCTACCACAAGCAAGATCAACAGGGCTTTATTACTAAGCAGTTTCATAAAAAATTGTTTGTAATGATTTGATAAAAATGTTGCGTAAAGCTATTTGTGACTAATTCACTATTCCATGACTTTTATCAAAGGTTTCAATGAGAAACATCAAGAAGGGCACTAACTAAAAGGGGATTGGCCAGGAATAAGCAGGTTAGACCCGGCTGGAACGGCGATAATGGTCGATAACCCAATAGATTGCAGTTAACAGCAGAAGAGCAACGATCGTTAGCAATATGCTGTCTGTATACACTTTCATGTCATTCTTTATGAATTGCTTATCGGCTGTTTTGGAAAAGAGGTATACAAAAAGATCTTTCAGCAGCAAATAAAAAAATACAAGACTGTGGAATAAGCTAAATATGACTTTACGCGATAATACAGGAAGCCAGAAGAGGATTGTTGAGAGTCCCCAGATCCTGAGGAAAGAAATACCGTTTTCGCCTAAAACAGTTTCAACAGAATAATTCGGGTAAGCATTTTTTAATAACAAACCCAGGTAAAGGGTTCCTACCAGTGCATAGGCATAAGGAAGAACAGGAACAAGCCATTTTTTTAGTTTGGATCCGTGAGAGGATCCGGCCAGCAACCAGGTAAAAGCATAAACCAATGGATAACCTGAAAAAAAACCGAGCAGTTCCAGCTTTTCAATTTGGGAAAAGAATGATTGATCCATGGTTTTGCAGTTGACTATCCAGGCAGACAACCGCTAAATTAAGGGAATGATCAAAGCATATCCGGGTATATTTCCCCGGGGAAGTTCAAAGGGTATAAGTCATTTGTTCGTTTGAACCGAGGGTATAAATTTGCTGGCAATCCTGCATTTTTGCCCAATGGACATTTTTTTCGAAGTATTGCAACATCCAAACTATCCGCCCGGCATACCTTTGCATGGCAAGCCATAAACGGACAACCCTACCCGCAGTCACAAGTATTCTTTACTTTAAAATGGAATGATATGAAATCACATCAATTGATTCTTGCGGTTCTTGCACCGGTCTTATTGTTTTCTTGTGTCAGCAGCAAGAAGTACAAAACAGTGCAGGCACAATATGCCAGTTCGCAGGATCAGAACAGGCAGTTACAGTCCGATCTCAATACCTGTAACGAAGACAAGGCTAACCTGAACAGGCAGAAATCCGGCCTGGAAACTGATATTGCCAATCTCAACAAGCAAATTGATTTTTTAAAACAAAACAATACGCAGGCACTTAAACAACTCGAAGATCTGTCTGTTATCACCGCCTCACAGGCAGAAAGCATTAAGAAATCCCTCGAAAACATCGGCGCCAAGGATAGCTATATTCAAACCCTGCAGCAGCAAATGGCCAGGAAAGATTCACTGAACATGGTGCTGGTCATGAACCTGAAAGGGGCCATAGGTAATCTCGATGACAAGGATATCAATATAAAAGTTGATAAGGGTGTAGTATATATTGATATTTCCGACAAACTTTTATTCAAGAGCGGTAAATATGAAGTGACCAATGAAGCAAAAACGGTATTGGGTAAGGTTGCGACCGTATTAAAGAACCAGCCCGATATTGAATTCATGGTGGAGGGCCATACAGATAATGTTCCGTATCGTAGTGGTGTGCTGCTTGATAATTGGGATCTGAGTGTCAAGAGAGCTACTGCAGTGGTCCGCATACTTCAAAACCAATACGGGCTCGATCCCACCAAGATGGCAGCCGCCGGAAGGGGTGAATACCTGCCACTTACCGATAACAATACTACTGAGGGGAAAGCCGTCAACCGCAGAACCCGGATCGTAATTCTTCCGCAGTTGGATCAATTCTTTAAATTATTGGAGCCTAAAACAGGCACTTAATTACTTCCATGCATATTTCAAAGGCCTTTCCCCCCGGAAAGGCCTTTTGATGTAAAAATCCGACAAGCCTTAACAAAGAGCAACCCATTTATCTTATTATCAGGCAGGTGGTATAGAATCACTGCGATGGTATTCGTTTTTCTCCAATTTTTGGAAAAATGAATTGATATGAGAAGACTGGTGATTCTAATTCCGCTGTATT
>DASUMO010000203.1:0-5836 GCA_036277695.1 Chitinophagaceae bacterium | reverse complement strand
TGTAAACCGCACCCCTTCCTTTATTTATGATAGCCGTAGCAGTTTTTACCTCTTAAATCCAGCACAGGATTTCAAGAAGGAAAACAGCACCCATTTTTTCGCTTCCCTTTACCAACCATCATTACGGTTGAAGTTAAGTGGCAACTATTACCTGCTCACAAATTATACATACCTGACTCAGTATTATAAATTGCAACAGGAGTCAGGTTTGTTTAATGTATTGCAGCTGGGGTTGGAAAAAACTATCAAACTGGGCCGGAACTGGAACTGGCATGCGGATGTTTATTTCCAGCAGGTGGTTGGGAATGCACCGGTCAATCTTCCGCTGATCTTTACCCGGAACCGTATTGCTTATGAAGGCAATCTTGGATTTCGTAACCTGGATATTGCCATGGGTGCTGAATTGCGTTACCATACTGACTATAAAGCGGATGGTTATTCCCCTGTGCTGGGCAAGTTTTTCTACCAGGATAGCCTGACGGTCAGTTATAAGATGCCCGATATCACGGCTTATATTCATTTCCGGATCAAGGGCATGAAGTTTTTTGTCAGGGCTGAAAACCTGAACACTGCCCGAAACCTGGGAGGGTTTGGGTTTACCAATAATAACCTGGCAGCACCCGGTTATCCTTATCCCGGGCTGTTGATCCGGTTCGGGGTTTTCTGGAGTTTTGTCAACTGAATGACTAAGTCTTTGTTAATTGGTTGTCAAAACTTTATAACTGTTTAAAATCAGCTTTTATAATCCGGGCCAGCGATTATCTTTGTATTCGTTCATGAAAAAGCTGGTTATTTCCATAGTTGCCCTTTGTTATTTAGCCGTTAGTTGCGGGATAGTGGTAAATTTTCACTATTGCATGGACCGGCTGGCTTCCACTTCCTTTTTTGCAGCCGGGATCAAAAAATGTGGGCGTTGCGGGATGGAAATTCACCAATCCAATGGCTGTTGCCGGGATGAAATGCAATTGCTGAAGCTGGAAGATGACCAGAATAAGACAACCATCACCGATTATACCATTCCCGCGATGGAACCTGCTCCTGCCACTCCTTCAGCATTTATTGCAACAGCTTTTTACAATTTCAGCGGGCAGCGGCTTTTTCTCAATCATTCCCCGCCTTTATTATCAGGACAGGATACTTACCTGCAGCTTAATGTTTTCAGGATTTGAGATAGAAGGATATATCTACAACCAGCCGGCCGGGAGCTGGCTGCTCATGCAATAACGATTTTAATTTATTTTAAAAAATATAAGATGAAAACATTACGAGTATTCCCCTTGCTTGGATTATTGATGGCTGTAACTACCATCTCCTTTGCCCAGAAAACCAAAACAGAATCCTTTGCTGTTTCCGGCAATTGCGGGATGTGCAAGGCGAAAATTGAAAAAGCGGCTAAAGAAGCCGGTGCTTCTTCTGCCAGTTGGGATGTTGATGCAAAGACATTGACTGTTACCTATAAAAACGCATCTACCAATACCGCCAAGATCCAGCAAAAGATCGCATCGGTAGGGTATGACAATGTTGGATTCAAAGCCAGCGATGAGGCCTACAATAAACTCCATGGTTGCTGTAAATACGATCGGGTAGCCGGGGCCGGGGAACATAAAGCCTCCTGCTGCAGTGATAAATGCGAAATGAAAGATGGTAAATGTACGGATATGGCCGCCTGCAAGGATAAGGGATGTTGCGATGAAAATGGCGTCTGTAAGGCCGCTACTTGCAGTAAAGAAGGTCATGAAGGCAAAGACTGTTGCAAGAAATCACAGTAATTCAACGTTAATTAATATGTATGAAAAAGCTGTTATTGGGATTGATGATAGTTTTGTTTACCCTGCCTCTGGCGGCCCAGTTTTCAAAGGCAAGTCTGCAGGCCACAGGCCTAACCTGTGCCATGTGCAGCAATGCCATCAATAAAGCCCTGCAGGCAGTGCCCTTTGTTGAATCAGTCCGGTCGGATATCAAAAATTCTGCTTTTAATATCGTATTCCGGGAAGGAGCAATGGTAGAGATCGATGCGTTAAAAAATGCGGTAGAGGATGCGGGATTTTCAGTAGGTGGCCTTAAACTGACAGGACAATTCAACGATCTGAAACTGGCTCCCGATCAGCATGTGATAATTGGTAAAAGCAATTTTCATTTCCTGGATATCAAAGAACAAACCCTGAACGGGGAAAATACCATTACGGTCGTAGACAAGAATTTTGTGACGGCAAAGCAATTCAGGAAGGTCAGTTCGCTGACAAAAATGAGTTGCCTGCAAACCGGGAAAGCTTCTGCCTGCTGCACCAAAGAAGGGGTGCCCGCTGAAGCAAGGGTATATCACGTTACGATATGACCAGGATTATAACAGTAACACAAAGGATACAAATAATGATGAAGACCCAGCCCTATTTTCTGATAGTTGCCTTGATTCTTATTTGGATTTGTTTTCTTTGTGTTACTCATCCAATTATCCAACGTTCTTAAACTAAAACCATGATCAACCGGAAGCATCTTTTAGTATTTTTTTTCTTATTCGGCTTTTTAGAGATAGTCCGTGCCCAACCACGCCAGGGCATGATGGCCGTTGAAATTGCCCTGCCTTCACCAGCCGGTGATACGATCCGCCTATCCGGGCTCAAAGGCAAAGTAGTGCTGGTCGATTTCTGGGCATCCTGGTGCGGTCCCTGCCGTACTGCGAATAAAGGGTTGACTAAATTATACCCCAAATACAAGGATAAAGGTTTTGAAATACTTGCTGTTTCTCTTGACGAAAGCGATATGGCCTGGAAAAAAGCCATCAGCAAGGATAAAGTAACCTGGCCACAGGTGATAGACCGTGGCGGGGCATTCAACACTCCGCAGAATTGGAATATCGGGGCCTTACCCACTACATACCTGGTGGATAAACAGGGAAGACTGGTAGCCATGGACCTTGAAAAAGAGGAACTGGAAAAAGTACTGAAAGAGCTCCTGGACAAATAGAATTGTATGCGGGTTATCATGCTCTTGTTTCTTATTCTTGCTGTTTATAGGGCAGGAGGGCAGGAATTGTATGTTTATAGTGAACCGGCTTCCAATATGCCGGCCAAATCCATCAGCACTAAGCTTAGTGCCATGTATGGCAGGGGCGTTCATTCCAACCGCATCCTGCAGCGTTACACTCCCGAAATCATGTTTGGAATTAACAAGAACTGGATGGTTCATGCCAGCGCAGGGTTCTCCGATATGCATCAACCGGGATTTATTTTTGAATCAGCCCGACTCTATGCGAAATGGCGGTTTTGGTCTGTGGATGAATTGCATAAACATTTCCGGATGGCAGCATTTGGAGCTGCTACCTATAGCCGCAACCATCTTGACCATAATGAAATCAACCTGGCTGGTGGTGAACAGGGCGGACTACAGGCAGGGTTAATTGCAACCCAACTCTGGGATAAACTGGCGGTTTCAGGTACAGTTGCCATCAATGAAGTGCTGGCAGAGGAAAGAAGGGAAAAAATTTCTCCCGATCCTTATGCCTTTCGTTCCATCAATTATTCTGTATCAGCCGGCTACCTCCTCTTACCAGGGAATTATACTGATTACCGGCAAACCAATCTTAATCTTTACCTGGAATTACTGGGAGGAAGAAATCTCGACTGGCCGGCCGAAAAATATTATGTTGACCTGGCGCCTTCGGTCCAGTTGATTTTCAACAGCACGAGCAAGCTTAACCTGGGCTACCGTTTTGAATTAAAAAGCGATATCTACAGGTTGATGCGAAACAGTGTGATGATTAGTTATGAGTATATCTTTCTAAATGCACTGAAGAAACGAAAGCGGTGAGTATTCCGTACAAACGCGTGTTATGATCTCACCTTTGAATAATACCGCGATGGAGGTTTTGAATTTTATTTAATCCCCGGGACCTGCTCAATAAAATGTAAAATATACCCGTAATTCTGTAACAACCCCGGGTCGCGGACGGTAGATATTTGTAATATAAATAAACCAGGTATGCGACATAAATTCCAAACAGGTAAAAGAAATAAATCTTCGAATTTTTCAAACCATAGGATTGGTGCAATCATGGTCATTCTGCACCAGGTGCTGGTCAGTTCCTTCAGTTGGTTAAAGTGGATGGCCTATTTGGCAGGGTTTTTAGTTGAATACCTGTTTAGTGGGTTTTTCAGGGATTCGGTCCGATTGGGGCAGCCATGTAATCTTGTACCTGATAAATTTCCTGTTTTGAGATTTTTCTGCCCACAGTTTTACTGTACTGCGATCGGATGAAAATAGTCAAAGTTATCATACGGTTAATTCAATCATTCTTTGTAAAAAAGAATTGCTGCAAATGAGATTTATCTCATTGTTATTATTCTTATCCGCTTTCAAAGGCCATATCAATTGACGATTATGGAACATCATCATCACCACCGGCATTCTCCTCAAACGGCTGATCAGGATAAATTGGAAAAAGACCCCGGGATACATCGGCATGTAAGTAAAGGCAGGAAGGAGAAGAGTCATGTTCATTCCGACGATGGCGGACAGCAGCATGATAAACATGCCGGGCATCATACAGCTGATTTCCTCAAAAGGTTTTGGATTTGCCTGGGACTAACGATCCCTGTTTTATTGTTGTCACATATGATCCAGCAATGGCTGGGGTTTTCATTTTCATTTAAAGGTGAACAGTATCTGTTGCTGGGACTGGGTACAATTATTTATGCCTATGGAGGCTGGCCATTTATTTCCGGAATGAGCCGGGAAATAAAATTCAGGGCCATTGGAATGATGACCCTGGTGGCCCTGGCTATTTCGGTCGCTTATATCTATAGTGTAGCCGTGGTTTTCGGTTTGCAGGGGATGGATTTTTTCTGGGAACTTGCTACGCTTATTGATATTATGTTGCTGGGACATTGGTTGGAGATGCGGTCCCAGTCGGCTGCATCGCGGGCCCTTGAATCCCTTGTTGAATTATTACCTGCTGTCGTGCATATTGAAAAAAATGGCGAAGTAGTGGATGCTTCCCTGAAGGAACTAAAAAACGAAGATATTATCCTTGTTAAACCCGGTGAGAAAATACCGGCCGATGGAATGGTGTTGGAAGGTCATTCATCTGTAAATGAAAGTATGCTTACCGGGGAAAGTTTCCCTGTCGCAAAGGAAAAAGATACGAAGTTGATAGCCGGCTCAGTAAATGGCGATGGCATACTGCGGGTAAGAGTAACCGGTACTGGAAAAGACAGTTACCTGGACAAAGTTATTGCTATGGTCCAGTCTGCGCAACAGGCCAAATCAAAAACCCAGAACCTTGCAGACCGGGTTGCCAAATGGCTGACGATTATATCCATAAGCATAGGCATCCTAACATTTGGATATTGGTATTGGGTTGAAACTAATCTTGCCTTTGCATTGGAAAGAATGGTGACCGTTATGGTTACCGCCTGTCCTCATGCACTGGGTGTGGCCATTCCCCTGGTGGTGGCAATTTCTACCAGTTTATCGGCCCGTAGCGGTTTATTGATCCGCAACCGTACCGCTTTTGAAAATGCAAGAAAGCTCAGCACCATCATTTTTGATAAAACCGGAACGCTGACCCGGGGCTCTCACGAAGTACAAAAAATTATTTCAGTGAACGGGGATTATTCCACAGATGAATTGCTGCAGTATGTAGCCGCGGTGCAACAATATTCGGAACATCATATTGCGAAAGGGATCATGAAAAAAATAAAAGACAGTCAACTGCCATTATGGGAATCTAAGGATTTTAGCTATAGGCAGGGTGTTGGTGTTTCCGGCTTGGTAAAGGGTAAAAAAGTCATGGCGGCAGGCCCTAATTTTTATAGCAGTATGGGTAAACCGCTTCCTG
>DASUMO010000202.1:0-6702 GCA_036277695.1 Chitinophagaceae bacterium | reverse complement strand
CTGGATGAAGGCGAAGCTGGTGATAATGCAGGTTTACTGCTCCGCGGTATTGAAAAAACACAGATCCGCCGTGGTATGGTAATTTGTAAGCCCGGTTCTATCACACCGCACACTGAATTCAAATGCGAAGTGTATGTACTGAGCAAAGAAGAAGGTGGTCGTCATACGCCATTCTTCCAGAAATACCGTCCGCAGTTCTATTTCCGTACAACAGATGTAACGGGCGAAGTGGAACTGAATGCTGGAACTGAAATGGTTATGCCTGGTGATAATACCTCGCTTACCGTAAAACTGATCCAGCCCATCGCGATGGAGAAAGGGTTGAAGTTTGCGATCCGTGAAGGTGGACGGACTGTGGGTGCTGGTCAGGTGACGGAGATTTTGAAATAAAATAAAGCTGCGAGCTACGAGCTTTTAGCTACGAGCCGACAGGCTTTCTTTGCAAAAGATTTATATCTTTGCGACATATGCTAAAAGCTGTTTCGGTAACACGGAATAGCTTTTAGCTTTCTACGGGCATAGTCCCGACCGGCTCCGCCGCGTCGGGATGCAGACAAGCAAAGCTTCGTCTGCATTCAATGTAAGAAGTTCTTATACGGGCATAGTTCAATGGCAGAATAGCGGTCTCCAAAACCGTTGATGGGAGTTCGAATCTCTCTGCCCGTGCTGTTTGGTTGATAACTTATTAATTTTTCAACTTTATGAATAAGATCGCTCTTTATTTCCGCGATTCCTACAAAGAACTGATGGAAAAAGTAAGCTGGCCAACATGGACCCAGTTGCAGCAGTCAACAATGATCGTGCTGGTAGCTACGCTTTTAATCACAGCTTTTGTATCACTGGTAGATTTTGCTGCCGGCGGGGCCATGAAATTTATCTACAAATTCTTTACTAATTAATGGAAACATCGTCAACACAAAATACCGAGAATACCCAGCAACAGGAAACCAAATGGTTTGTATTGCGGGTCGTGAGCGGCAAGGAACGCAAGGTTAAAGAATACCTTGACAAGGAAATTTCCCGCGGTGGTTGGGGTGAGGTGGTGAAACAGGTATTCCTGCCGGTGGAGAAAGTGTATAAAGTAGCCAATGGAAAGAAAGTAGTCCGGGAAAGAAATTATTACCCGGGTTATGTGATGATTGAGATTGCCGATGGAAAACTGAGTGACGATCTCCGCGATGTCATAAAAAACACAACCAACGTTATCCATTTCCTGGGAAAGGAAAATCCCATTGCCCTTCGCAAGGCCGAGGTGAATAAGATGCTGGGTAAAATGGATGAAATGGCTGAGGCCGGCGGCGTCAGCATGAGCGAACCATTTATCGTGGGAGAAACAATTAAGATCATTGAAGGACCTTTCAATGATTTCAATGGTGTGATTGAGGAAGTGAATGATGAAAAGAAAAAACTTAAAGTAACGGTTAAGATCTTTGGCCGTTCTACTCCTGTAGAATTGAATTATATGCAGGTAGAGAAGATTAGCTAATCGTCACCTGCATTTTTACATTATTATCCCGCCAACCGGCGGGATTTTTTTGCTGTTAACACAATCTTAAAGATTAGTCGAAGCAATCGAAAGTGATTTTTGATTGATAAACGGTAACAATACTGCCTCGTGGTACGTCTAATTTCGTAGTACCAAAAGAAACCAACAATCAACGAGATTCCATGAGAAATCCTATTCCCCTTTTATTGGTGGTCTGTATTTGTAATTCACTCCTGGCCCAGCAGCCTTCCCCGCGGCAATTAGAGGCTAAGAGAACCAGCCAACCGGTTAAAATTGATGGCTTGCTCAAAGACGAAGCCTGGAAAGATGCAGCGATAATGGATAACCTGGTCGAATTCCGTCCTAAGGTCGGAGATAAGGAAGATCCGGCCAACCGCACCCTTGCATACCTGATGTACAATGATGAAGGCATTTATTTTGGCGGGTATTGCTACGAACGCAGCCGCGACAGTATTGCATCAGAATTAGCCGGCCGTGACGGGTTTGGCACCAATGATTATGTGGGGATCATCTTCGACACATACTATGATAAGCTGAATGGCTTTGAATATTTTGTGACCCCCCTGAATGAACAATGGGATGCTAAAATGTCGCCCAACCCCAATGGTAATTCCGAAGATTTTAGCTGGAGTGCTGTTTGGGAAAGCGGGGCAGTGATCCATAACGATGGCTGGAGTTTTGAAATGTTTATCCCTTATTCTGCTATTCGTTTTGGGAAAAAGGAAGTGCAAACCTGGGGCATCAATATCACCCGCCGCAGGAGAAAGACCGAAGAGCAGTTTACCTGGAACCCAATCGATCCGAATATCAGCGGCTTTCTTACCCAGGAGGGAACCTGGACTGGTATTGCCAATATTAAGCCCCCGATGCGGCTCCAGTTTTCACCCTATTTCTCTACCTATGCCAATCATTATCCATATAGTAAATCGCGGCAGGAAAATTGGTCGGGGCAGGTGAACGGTGGTATGGATGTAAAATATGGAATCAACCAGGCATTTACTCTTGATGTCACCCTGATCCCGGATTTTGGCCAGGTACAAAGCGATAACCGCGTGCTCAACCTTACCCCGTTCGAGGTTAAGTATACGGAAAACAGGCCTTTTTTTACCGAAGGCACTGAACTGTTCAGCAAAGGCAACCTGTTTTATCCCCGGCGAATCGGTCTTGACCCCGTCTTATTGCATTCGCCGCGTGAGTACTATTCTCCTAATGAAATAACCTCGAGAGTATCCACTGAATCGAAATTGATCAATGCTTCAAAAGTATCAGGCCGGACCAATAAAGGACTTGGTATCGGTTTCCTGAATGCGATCACCAATACCCGTTATGCGGTGCTGCAGGATACGCTGACCAAGGGCGACAGGAAAGTCATGATTGACCCCCTCACCAACTATAATGTACTGGTGCTGGACCAGACCCTGAAAAATAATTCCAGTGTTTCATTGGTCAATACCAACGTATGGCGGAGCGGATCAGATTATGATGCGAATGTTACAGCCGGGTTGTTCAGTATTAATGATAAGACGAACACCTGGAATGTCAGCGGTAAACTGGCCAATAGCCGGCGGATCGGTTATAACGGGGACGGGACCACGCGCAGTGGTTATAGTCATAGTGTTAGTGTGGGTAAGATCAGCGGCCGTTTCAATTTTAACCTGGGGCAGGAATTTACCGATACTAAGTATTCAAGTAATGACCTGGCATATTTTACGTTCAATAACTACCTGGATCATAACCTGTGGATAGGCTATCGATGGTTAAAGCCTACCAACTGGTACAATAATTTACGATTTAATCTAAATGCCTATTATTCCAGGCAGGTCAAACCCGGAGCCTATCGCAGTGCTAATTTTAATACGAATGTAAACGGGCAATTGAAAAATCTTTGGTTCGTTGGGGCCATGGTTGGTTATGAACCTTCCTATAATGATTTCAATGAACCGAGGAGGGAAGGCTGGGTATTCAAAGGTTGGAAGACCCGCTTTGTTGATGTCTGGTTTGAATCCAATCAATCCAAGAAATACAGTGTTTATACTGAAATATTGTATATAAACCGGAGTTATTTTAAAAGCACCCGTTACCAGGTCTTCTTTAATCAGCGATTCCGTTTTAATGATAAGTTCTCCCTTTCTCATCGCCTGAATATGGAACCGCAATGGAATAACGTGGGATTCGCTGCAATTGAAGAATCAACCGATAAGATAATTTTCGGGTTGCGGGACCGCAATACAATTGAGAATATCCTGAGTATCAAATATAATTTCAATTCCAGGATGGGTTTGAACACCAAAGTCCGGCATTATTGGAGTAAGGTTGATTACCAGCGATTCTTTACTTTACTGCAATCCGGCCAACTGGAAGAAAACCCGGATTTCAATGAAAACAAGAATTTAAATGTCAACTATTTTAATATTGACATGGTCTATACCTGGCAATTTGCACCCGGTAGTTTCCTGAATATCGTTTGGAAGAATTCGATCACAGACTTCAGTCCACAGGTAGAAAAAGGTTACTTTAAAAACCTGGGTAATACAGTTGAGGCGGATCAGAATAATAATCTTTCCCTCAAAGTGATCTATTTCCTCGATTACATTGATTTCAGGAAATGGAGTAAGAAGAAAAGAGACTCCTGATAGGCAATTGAAGCTTTATTAGATGGCAGTTCAGGGGCCGGCCAAAAGCTGTCCGGAGGAGGGTTTGGCCAAAATAATCCGTTTAAACTTTCATGTTTTCGGATCCAGCCCTTATCTTTGCCGCCCCAATTAGTTCTTTAGAAATCCCAGTTACCTGGGAATGAGGAATTTGGGAGATCAAGTAACTCCACATGCTGGAATGAATGATCGCTTGAACCAATAAATCTAAGAAAATGGCAAAAGAAATCTCTGGCTTTGTAAAGCTCCAGTGCAAGGGTGGCCAGGCCAATCCTGCACCCCCGATCGGTCCGGCGTTAGGTTCCAAGGGTATCAATATCATGGAATTCTGCAAGCAGTTCAATGCAAGAACGCAGGACAAGATGGGGAAAGTCCTCCCGGTATTAATTACTGTTTATACCGACAAGAGTTTTGAATTTATCATCAAAACCCCTCCGGCAGCCGTTCAGCTGATGGAAGCCGCTAAAATTCAAAAAGGTTCCAAGGAAAGTAACCGCAACAAAGTAGGTAAAGTAAACTGGTCACAAGTTGAGGCGATTGCCAAAGACAAAATGCCTGACCTGAATTGCTTCACCGTGGAAAGCGCCATGAAAATGGTAGCCGGTACAGCCCGCAGCATGGGTTTAACGGTTGAAGGTAAAGCTCCCTGGGAAAATTAATTATGAACCTCCCGCCTTTGCAACAACTAAGCGGGTAAGTAAAACGAATTACAATGGCATTCATTAGCAAAAAAAGAAAAGTTGCCGACACAAAGGTCGACGCAAACAAATCATATTCCTTAAAGGAAGCATCGGCATTGGTTAAGCAAATCACCACCTGCAAGTTCGATGCCTCGGTTGACCTGCATGTCCGGCTGGGTGTAGATCCTAAAAAAGCGGACCAGGCCATTCGTGGTACAGTTACCCTTCCGCACGGAACGGGTAAAACAAAAAAAGTATTGGTGCTTTGCACCCCTGATAAAGAGGCAGAAGCAAAATCCGCCGGGGCTGACTATGTTGGACTGGATGAATTTGTTACCAAGATCGAAGGAGGTTGGGTAGATGTGGATGTGATCATCGCAACTCCTTCCGTAATGCCCAAAATTGGTAAACTGGGTAAAGTACTGGGTCCCCGTAACCTGATGCCCAACCCTAAAACGGGTACGGTAACCAATGATGTGGCCAATGCCATCAGTGATGTGAAAGGCGGTAAGATCGCTTTTAAGGTAGATAAAGTAGGGATCATCCATGCTTCCATCGGCCGGGTAAGTTTCGCACCGGAAAAGATCGCGGAAAACAGCCAGGAATTACTGAATGCAATCATTAAAGCCAAGCCATCATCCGCCAAGGGTATTTACCTGAAAGGCATCAGCATGGCCAGCTCCATGAGCCCTGGTATTGCCATCGATACAAAAGCATTTGTTCATTAATAGCGAAAGGCCGATGGTCGGCCTGGTTGAATATAATAAAGTTGTTAAGCGGTCTGACCGATAAAACTCAATAAAATGACTAAAGATCAAAAAAATGAAGTGATTGAACTGCTGAAAGGCAAGTTCGCTCAATACAACAACTTCTATGTTACCGACACGGAATCGCTGACAGTTGAGCAGGTAGGTAAATTACGCCGGGCCTGTTTCAACAAGCAGGTGGAAATGAAAGTGGCCAAGAATACGCTGATTAAGAAAGCGCTTGAATCACTGGACAGCACCCGTTATGAAGGGGTATATGATTCACTGCATAAGGTAACAGCCCTGTTGTTCTCGGAAAATCCAAAAGAACCGGCTTTGATCATCAGTTCTTTCCGCAAGGAAAGCAATAGTGAAAGACCTGTACTGAAAGCTGCTTTCATCGACGGCAGCGTTTATGCAGGTGATGAACAATTACAGGCGCTGACCACGCTGAAGAGCAAGAATGACCTGATCGGTGAGATCATTGGCCTGTTGCAATCACCGGCCAAGAACGTGATGAGTGCTTTGAATGCTGGTAATAAACTGGCCAGCCTGATCAAAGCCCTGGAACAAAGAGCCAGCGCATAATTTGAATACCTAAGCCTTCGGGTAAAAGTGAAGGCGACATTATACATCCTCCGCCGGAGTCCGGACAGACGGGCCGTGAAGGCGGTTTTTAAAAAAGTAAAACAATGGCAGATTTAAAAGCATTCGCAGATCAACTGGTCAACCTGACCGTAAAAGAAGTAAACGAGTTAGCTCAAATCCTGAAAGAGGAATACGGTATCGAGCCTGCAGCTGCTGCTGTGGCTGTGGCTGCCGGTCCTGCTGCCGGCGGTGGCGCTGCTGCTGCTGAAGAAAAAACTGCTTTCAACGTGGTGTTGAAAAGCGGTGGTGCTAACAAACTCAACGTGGTGAAGATCGTTAAAGATCTGACCGGCCTGGGTCTGAAAGAAGCAAAAGACCTGGTAGACGGCGCACCCAAGAACATCAAAGAAGGTATTGCTAAAGCTGAAGCTGAAGAAATTGCAGCCAAGCTGAAAGAAGCCGGTGCTGATGTAGAGATCGCTTAATTCTTTTAAGAAAAGAATATTTCAACCCTCCGGCAGGAGGGTTTT
>DASUMO010000201.1:0-2720 GCA_036277695.1 Chitinophagaceae bacterium | reverse complement strand
AGGTAATTTTCCATAAATCAAGGTTTAAATAATAGACCAATCGGTCTTATTTTGGTCAAAAAAAATTGCTAAGTCCTGAGTTCGTTATCAATATGTTCGCGGATACGGTCCAGGATACGGTGTAGGATTGCGGGATTATCGTTGATCTTGGCCATTACAATGCCTCCTTCGATCAGGGCATACATATTCTCGGCTTCCCGCTGGGGCTGCATGGTTTCGCGGAACTCGCCGTTTTTCTTTCCTGCCTGGAAGATCTGCACCAGTGATTGGAGCATTTCATTCTGTGCAGCCCGGGCCCTGGTTTTCAGGAAGGGGAAGGAGTCATCGGCTTCCACACTGGTGTTCAGCAGGGGGCACCCTCCTTCTATTGGGGGATTGGTGATATAGTTGCGGTAAAATTGCAGGATGCAAACCAGTTTATCATAGCTGGTTGTGCAGTTGCACAATTTCATTACGATGGCCGTCTTGATCTTGTTATAGGCGTATTCGAAGGTCATGGCAGCGATCTCATCCTTGTTTTTAAAATTTCCATACACACCACCCTTGGCAAGGCCGGTAGCCTTCATGATGGCGGAAAGGCTGGTACCGGCATAGCCGTTCTTGTTAAACAGCGGGGCTGCTTTTTCGATGATCAGTTGCCGGGTGCGATCGCCTTTGGTCATGGTCTAAAAATAGACCGATCGGTTTCAAATTCCAAATTTTTCTTATAAGCGGCAGGATCCGGGAGCTGGTCGATAAGCAAAATCCTGCAACGGCGCTTTACCATTAGCTTGAATGGATCGGGAGTTTTCTTTTTCGGAGAGCTTAGCGACACAAAGTACTCAGAGGAGCACGTAGGGCACTGAGCATGATTCAAATAACTCTTGTATTCTCAGGGCTTCTCCGGGTTCTCCGTGTCGCTAAACTTTTCGACCGACCTGGAGGATGCTGTTGACTGTCTTTTTTATGTTTCCCACTAAGACACGAAGAGCACCAGGAAATGGGAAAGAGTGTTCGTGATCTTTGTGTTTTTGTGGAACCCGATAATTCAAGCCAGGACGGAATGGGCCAATTAATTGCCCCTTAATGTTTCTCACTAAGAGACAAAGAACACCAGGTTGGGACTGGGTCTTGGTGGGCTCATGTCTTTGTGGGATTCAACATCGCAAACCAGGACGAAATCGCCTGTTAGTCTTTGTGGACTTTGTGTCTTTGTGGGAAACCTGCAACCTAACTAATCAATGATACTTAAATGGGGACGGATTCGGCCTGTTATTTGTCGCTATTAACCTCTTGTCTTTCGTTATAATAAGTCAATTTTGGTAGTCACTATAAGAAAGCTCATTTATTTTTTACCATTAAAACGCTTAGTATGAAAAAAGGTGAATTCAAAGTGCTCATTGATGCCCCCAGGAAAACGGTTTGGGAAATTCTTTGGGATGATGCGACTTACCGTGAATGGACAGCGCCATTCTGCGAGGGATCTTATTATGTTACCGATTGGAAAGAAGGCAGCAAGGCCTTGTTTCTTTCCCCTTCCGGCGAAGGCATGGTTAGCAAAATTGAGGTGAATACCCCGAATGAGTTTATGTCGATCAGGCATTTGGGCGAAGTAAAAGATGGCGTAGAAGATACCGAAAGCGAAAAAGTAAAGGCCTGGGCGGGTGCATATGAAAATTATTATCTCACTGATGTAGGTGATAAGACAGAGCTGCGGGTTGAAATGGATATGACCAATGAATTCGCCGATTATTTTGTAAACACCTGGCCAAAAGCATTGGAAAAAATAAAAGAGATTGCGGAGAGGAAGGCGGTGATAGCCCCCTAAATCCCCCAAAGGGGGACTTTGGAAAGAGAAGTAGTTTATTGATTCCCGATGTTCTTAATAATCATTTCTTGCTGAACTCTGTGCTACTCTTTGCTACTCCGTGCTCTCTGTAATGCTAAACTATTCGAATAGACGAGGCTGCGATTAGGTAGGATTTCTAAAACTGAAAAGCTTAGCGACACAGAGTGCGCGGGGAAGACACCGAGAGCACGGAGGATTCTCGCAGCGGTCGCCTCGTGAAACTATAATAAAGACATGTCTGAAAAATCCGTTTCTTCCGCTAAGATCAGGTCCATTCTACAGCTTATGGAAATGCTGGAACCGGAAGAAAGGATTATGGTGGATGTATTAAGGCAGATCATCACTGAAAATCTTCCGCCCTACTGTAAGGAGAAAATCTCCTACAATGTTCCCTATTTCTATGGCAAGCGCGGCATTTGCATTATTTGGCCCGCCAGCATTCCCCGGGGTGGAATAAAGGAAGGTGTATTATTGGGATTCTGGCAGGGCAATAGGTTAAGAGATAAGGACAATTATCTTACCCATGGTACGAACAAGAAGATATTTTATAAAATATACAAGCGGGCAGAAGAGATCAATGAAAAAGCGATTGTGAAATTGTTGAAAGAAGCGGTGAGATTAGATCAAGCCCCCTAAATCCCCCGAAGGGGGACTTTGGAAGAGACCGAATTTTTGAAAGTTCCTTGTTGATCGCAATTGACTGGTTAAATTTCACGCGGCGCTCGCAACGAGATGGAGACGCGGGAATAAATACGGCGTTCTTGTTTTCTTTGCGTTCGCTGCGTGAAACCACATCTATCCTGCGTTCTTTGCGCTCCTTTGTGCTCTTTGCGTCCCACCTCTTTCCTCTGCTTCAACTCTTTTATCTCGTTAGCCTGTAAATCAACAATGC
>DASUMO010000200.1:0-2910 GCA_036277695.1 Chitinophagaceae bacterium | reverse complement strand
CCTACCTCGTACTATCTTTCTTAGCCGGCACCACCCTGTAATCATCATCGGTTATGCCCTTGACTCCCCTGCTTTTTTTCTTATTACTATCGGGTTGATCGGACACAAGAGGCGGGCTGATCACCGTTCCTCCGCCAGTATTAGCATTACTGTCGGCTACCGGTAATAATACTCCTGACCCGGCCTTGGCGGGAACACTATCAAATAATGGTAATCCCTGTGATGTATTTTCCCCTGGCTGTTTGGGCCGGGGAAGAATAACAGTGCCGGGCTGCGCAGCTCCATTGTTATTGCCGGCTGGGTCGCTGATCGATGGGCTTTCCCGGATAGGAGTCTTATCGTTACTCACGGCAGGATTATTTCTGTTGGTAAAATAAAGGGTTCCGACAAATGCGGTGACCGCGATGATAAAAGCCGGAAGGATCCATGAACCGCCGCCGGCCGGTGGACTGGAAGGAGGCTCGGCCGGACCTTCATCGGCAGGTAAATCAATATCCAGTTGGGTTTCGATCCTCGACCAGATAGCATCTACCATATCCGGGACAGTCAGCTGCTCCAGCTTTTCGGTGATGGTCATTTCATATAGTGCTTTCTGATTCATCAGGTAGTGATACTGTGTAGTTGTTGTTGTAAGGTTTTCCGGGCTTCGCTGAGCTGCCATTTGGAAGTGCCCTCGCTGATTTTCAGTTTCTCAGCTATTTCGCGGTGGGTAAAGCCTTCCACCGCATACAATACAAATACGGCGTGCGTGGCGGGCGGAAGTTTATGAATCAGTTTCATGATCTCGTCAGCCCCCATCTGTTCCAGCACAGCGTTATTGATCGCGGGCTCCGGGACGGATTCCAATTCCACATGCTGGCTGAAACGCTCCCTTCCTTTAATATGGTCCAGTCCTTCATTGATAACGATTCGCTTAATCCAGGCCTGGAGTGATCCTTTGCTGCTGTCATAACTATGCATGCTTTTGAAGATCTTCACAAAAGCATGGCTCATGATATCGGCCGCATCCATTTCATCCCGGGAATAACGAAGGGCAATGGTCATCGCATACCGGTAAAATTTCCGGTAAAGCTGTTCCTGCGCCCCCCGTTGATTGGCCCGGCAACCTTTAACCAATTCTTCAATATCGTGTTCAAGAGTAATCACCTTCCCGGCTAAAAATCTCCTTTATCTTTTTCCACGTCCTGTATTCTTTTCAAAAGGATCGAAGAGGCAATAGAGGACAGAATCAGTTTATCGCCTGCATCAAGATCATTAGCAAGCCAGATATTATTATCCAGTATATCAATGATGCCCACTACCCCATCATCCCATCTCAGTTCATACCCTGTTAGCATTTTGCCGCCAAAGATTTTCGTGTCCTTCCCGCTTTTTGTTGTCACTTTATCAATCCGCAAAGGCCGGATACTGATATTTTCTTTTCCATTGGTTGCATAGCCCTCCTCTTCCACATAGGGCCTGTCGAATAAACGCCTGGCTGTGTCTTTCGCCGCATCGTAACGGTTTACCAGCACCAGGGACCACGGATCATTATTACTCGTCGTGAGTGGTAATATACCTGCTGAAAATGCATATTCATAATGCTGGGTTTTGCTGGCATCACCTATCCATGGATTATTACTCTTGTAAACCAGTTCCTTTTCCGTGAATTTTTCTGTAGCAAATATCTCAGCCACCAGGTTCCCGTCTTCAATTGTATAATGGAATTTATTGCGCTGGTTTTCACGGCCTTTATACGTGTCTATATTAAATACCTTTAGCAGCATCTCTTCCGGCTTCAGGTTAAACTTGGTATACTGCACCGTACTTGTAAAATCCCATCCTCTTTTAATGGTGGAAGTCCGGTAATTGCCAAAACTTAATTGCTGGTTGACCATCCAGCCATTTAACCCTTTCACATGCATCTTGGTGGCTGCCTCACTGAAGTTTGAAGGCACGGCCAGTTTGGCCGGGGTACAGGAAAAGCTAAATGCTATTACCGGCATAATTAATATGATGAATATATATCGCATAAAATTTTTTTATTGAATATCAAAAATATTGTTTCACATCGGTCCATTGAAAAATAGAAAATTAGCGTATTCAATGGACGGAACAACTTCCAGGCAAAATACTGATCTATTCTTTCCCATGAACATGATTTTAATCAATGGTTTGTACTGCTAATAAGATCATTAATAGTTGTACACAGTTTTCGTAGTGTAAAGATGCTGGCCGGTCTGGTATGATTTATACTGTCTAACCAGCTCGACAGGATATCCATCTGCATCATACTTGTAACTGAAGCTATAAGCAACTGCCATTGGATAATTGCCATAAAAAGACTTTTGCTGCCTGATCACATTGTTTTTTGAGCTATGGGACAGAAAAAGGTTGAGCCATCCTATGTGCGCGTATGGATTAATATTGCTGTCGTAATCATACTGGCCCGTTTCGGTGCTCTGGTTGCTGGTATTGCTATTGTCTGAAATCCTGTTGCCATCAGCATAGCGCTGGTAATAATTCATGCCGATCGAATTGTGGGAATAGGAAAAACTGAACTGTATTTCGGTTAAACGGGTAACCGGTGAATAATAGTAGTCGACCAATCCAACAGTCTGAACACCGGTACTAGCCTCTTCCACAATCCTGTTCACTTTTCCGGCTGTGTTATAGGCAAAGGAGGTGAAGCCCGAGTACCTGTTGAATTCATCATACCCGCTGATCTTTTGTAACTGGTTATTGCTATATTGAAATTCTTCTCTCTTTGCCATATAGATGGAATTATCCTGTTTCCGGGCAAAATATTGGATTTCAGACAGCCTGCCATTGTCCTGGTAGTTGAATACCATTTTTGTGTCCGGTTTGTAAGACCCGTTTACCAATATATAATTCAATTCGGACTTCAGTTTTTTGGCTTGCCTGGCTCCC
>DASUMO010000199.1:0-3396 GCA_036277695.1 Chitinophagaceae bacterium | reverse complement strand
GGGGAAGTTGATTTTGAATTTGAGGTTCCCCAATTCAGTGGCGAACTGCGACTGATGGCTGTTTCTTACAAAGGGAATTGTTTTGGCGCTGCCGAAAACACGATGACAGTTGCCGACCCGGTAGTCATCAGTACGGCCTTACCCCGGTTTTTAAGTCCGGGTGACACTGTCTTTGTACCCGTGACGCTGAGTAATACCACGGCCAGGTCGGCCAATGTGACGGCAACGATCCAAACCAGCGGTGCGGTCAAAGCCAGCGGAAATAATAGCCAGCAGCTTTCTTTGAATGCAAAGAGTGAGGGCAGGGCCGGCTTTAGTATCGTAGCGGATCCTACTATTGGTGTGGGGACGGTCAAAATCCTGGTTAGCGGTATGGGCGAAAAGTTTGAAGACCTGACGGAGATATCGGTGAGGCCACCCTCCACCCTGCAAAAGGTTACCGGCAGCGGTTCGCTTACCGGCGGCAGTTCAAAACGTATATCAATTGGGTTAAGTGATTTTATTCCGGGCAGCGTGGAT
Source organism: Chitinophagaceae bacterium (assembly GCA_036277695.1). Classification (GTDB taxonomy): domain Bacteria; phylum Bacteroidota; class Bacteroidia; order Chitinophagales; family Chitinophagaceae; genus CADEDV01. The sequence continues at coordinate 2,877 of DASUMO010000199.1, read as the reverse complement.
TATAATCTTGTCATCAGCCGTTCCCCGGTAATGGAACTGGGTGGGCATTTAAAATACCTTGTCCAGTATCCTTATGGTTGCACGGAACAAACAGTGTCCGCTGCATTTCCCCAATTGTATTATGGAGATATGGCCGACCTGATGCAACTGAACAAACAAAATAAAGTCAACGCAAATACCAATATCATCGAAGCCATCCGAAAAATAAAAATGCGGCAGCTCTATACCGGCGCCGTAACCTTATGGGATGGCGGTGGGGAAGAGGATTGGTGGGCGACCATTTATTCGGCGCATTTCCTGCTGGAGGCGCGTAAAGCCGGATTTGATGTGGACAATAGTTTACTCGAAACCATGCTGGGATACATCAACCAGCGTTTGAAGAACCGCGAACTGATCAATTATTATTATAACCGGGATCAGCAGCGGAAAATCGCTCCGAAGGAAGTGGCTTATGGATTATATGTATTGGCGCTGGCCAACCGAAAAAATGTGCCCGCCATGAATTATTATAAATCCAATCCTTCCATCCTGGCGCTGGACAGCCGTTATTTATTGGCAGCCGCATATGCCGCAGCAGGAGACAGGCGATCTTTCAATTCTTTATTGCCTTCTGCATTTGCAGGTGAAGAATCAGTGCCTCAAACCGGTGGCAGTTATTACTCCGATGTCAGGGATGAAGCCATTGCCCTGAATGCCCTGGTGGATGCCGATCCTGCCAACCCGCAGATAGGCGTGATGGCGCGGCATGTGGCAGATAAGTTGAAAAGCCGCCGATGGCTGAGCACACAGGAAAGGGCTTTCGCATTCCTGGCCCTCGGTAAAATCTTAAGAACAGCCAATACTACCAATGCGACCGCAGAAATAAAAGTAAATGGGAAAACGATTGCCAAAATAGATGGCGGACAATGGCGGGCTGATAAAAAGGCCCTGGGTGGTACCGAGGTTGAAATCCTCACAAAAGGCAGTGGCCGTCTCTATTATTATTGGGAGGCGGAAGGAATCAGCGCCAGCGGCGCATATATAGAAGAAGACAATTACCTCCGGGTAAGAAGGAAGTTCTATGACAGGAGGGGAACGCCTTTGAATGAAAACAACTTCAAGCAAAACGACCTGATTATTGTGGGAATTACCCTGGAGAAATCCTATTCCGGGGCAGTGGAAAATGTGGTGATCACTGATTTATTGCCGGCGGGTTTCGAGATTGAGAACCCCCGGACCAAGGAAATTCCAGGCATGGAATGGATCAAGGATGCTTCTACGCCGACAGCCCTGGATGTAAGGGATGACAGGATTCATTTTTTCGATGATGCTACCCTGAATAAACAAGTCTATTATTATGCGGTCAGGGCTGTTTCACCGGGGCGTTATAAAATGGGACCAGTCAGCGCCGATGCAATGTATAACGGCGAATATCATTCTTATCATGGAGCGGGAGTGATTTCGATAAAACAGTAATGAAGTAGTTACCGATTAATTTTGGTCCGGCTTTGAGTCGGACCAATTTTTTCCCAGTAATCAAATTCCTAAACAAATTCCAAGAACCAAGTTCCAAAATCCAAATTTTTGGACCAAAATCCAATATCGAGAAGATGATAGGCAGTATTCAAACCATATATCTGACTTCCTACTTCCTACCTCTTACTTCATACATCCTCTCATTTATATCCTCGGATTCTCCATGATCATCTGTGCCAGGCGGCTGTCTCTTTTATAAACATCTTCCCTGAAATTAATTTTCCCTTTCCGGTCTACCCATGAGGTAAAATAGGTAATGAATACCGGTACAGTTTCCTTCAGGGTAAAAAAACGCTCTTTGCCGGCATGCATGGCAGCCTCTATTTTTTCGTCGGTCCATTCGGGATAGTCTCTCAAAAGCCATTTGGTAAGGTCCCATGCCCTGCTGACCCTGATGCACCCGTGACTAAATGCCCTTTTGTCAAGTTCAAACAGGCTTTTTGCAGGAGAATCGTGCAGGTATATATTATAACTGTTCGGGAACAAAAATTTAACAAGGCCCAGGGCATTATTTGGACCCGGCTTTTGCCGTACACTGTTGCCGTTCCATTCCATATTCTGCCGTTCCAGGTAGTTTGGATTACGGCGAATAGCCGGCAAAACTTCATTTTTCATTATTCCAGGGGGAACATTCCAGTAAGGACTAAAAACGACGTATTTCAATTCTCCATAAAAGACGGCTGTTTCATGAATCGCCTTACCGACTACCACCTTCATTGTCCAGAGCAAAGAATCTCCATGGTAGGCAAGTAATGAAAATGCCGGGATATTAACGGCCAGGTAGTAACCACCTGGCTCCTGGGGCAGCCATCGGCTGCGTTCCATGTTTACGATGATCTGTTCAATACGTTTGCCGATTGGGTAGTTGATCTCTTTAAAAAAAGCGGGTCCCATAATGCCATCCTGTTTTATGCCCACACGCTGCTGGAAGGATTTTATGCCGTTGATCAACTCTTCATCATACACGAGGCTGTGATTGTCGCTGTTGATATCTCCCAGCAAATACAAACGTTTCCTTATGGCCTCAACTACCGTGGATGAGTCACGGGGTTTGTATGTTTTTCGTTCGGTTTTAATTTCTGCCCATTCTCCCATGGCTTCTATATCCCTGTACTTTTTCAATTGCTGTTTAAGCAGCCCATATTGGCGGTAAACAGGCTCGTAAATAAATAAAGAATCACCTTCGCTGAGCAGTGAATCCATTAACTGCGGAAGGTTTACTTTTTTTCTGGGGAGAAACCACTCCAGAGAACGGCTTTCTTTTTCCGTCATTCCTTGCCAGGCTACCCTTGCGTAAACAAAGTATTGGGCTGTGAGCATCAACTCCTTTTGCGTATCGGGTTTGCTACTCTCGTCCATGCC
>DASUMO010000198.1:0-8392 GCA_036277695.1 Chitinophagaceae bacterium | reverse complement strand
CCGGCAGGCTACCAGGCCCGTGATTTTCACCAGCAGGGATTGGCCATTGATTTTACCTTGAACGGGATCAGGTTTGATCTGGGACTGGTGGGAAGACATAATATGGAAAATGCTGTTGCAGCGGCAACAGTTTCCAATATTATAGGAGTGGACCTGGAGGTTAGTGCCAGGGCTTTAAGCAGCTATGAGGGAATATACCGGCGCCACCAGGTATTGGGAAAGAAACATGGGGTATACCTGATTGATGACTATGCGCATAACCCCGTAAAATGCGGGGCGGCCATACAGGCCTGCCAGCCGATTGCTCCCAAAGTGGTAGCCTGGTTTCAACCCCATGGATATGCGCCCACAAAATTCCTTCGTCATGATTTCGTTGAGGAAATTGCCGCGGCATTAAGACCCGCGGATGAAATATGGATGAGTGAAATATTTTATGCCGGCGGCACTACCACTAAAGATATTTCTGCAGCCGACCTGGTAGCCGGGCTGAAGGAAAAGGGAAAGAATGCCTATTTCGTAGAAAACAGGAATGATTTCCTGGCCACTGCCCGTCCGCATCTTAGCAGTGATTGCGTATTATTATTGATGGGTGCAAGGGATCCTTCATTGGAACAATTCGCACAAAAAACCTGGCAGGAGCTCTAGTTGGTCAGACAGCGAACTCGGCTACATTTTCCTTGGCCACCGGCAAGAACATATACCAGCAAAGTGCCATTAACAACCCCGAATGTGATGTATTATTCCCCTTTTCTTTTTTGAAATGCACAAATGTATTGCCCTGGTCCACATTAAGTCCGCAAACCAGCAGGGGATGATCTTTTGATTCTTTGTAAATAATGAGTTCAGCGAGGGGATTATTCCGGATGGAATAATAAAAACGCTCCTTGTTGACCTCAATGAATTGCTCTTTGTTTTTATCAGAACCCAGTTCCCCGATCTTGATCCCATATTCATTCCGCAATATCGTTTTATTGCGGAGAAAGCCTTCTTTCCGGATCAGGAAAACTCTTTTTTCATCTTCGCATTCTACCCGGGCTGTATTGGAAAATGGATGTACTGTAAACGTCAGTAATTTCTTACCCTTGTGATGAAGTTGGTATACCTCATTACTGGAACTGGCGCTGATCGTTTCCCATCGCATAAATAAATATTTTGGGTGTGGAATGAGGGCATAAGCTACAAAGCTTTCCTTCGGCACAATGCAGTTAACTTAAAATTAATATTAACTTCATATTGGAGTGCAGAATCTGAAAAAGTTGGGGACAAACTGCGTATAATGCACATAAAACATTGATTAATCATTAATTGTTCGGGTATGCTAACTGAGCAGCAACAAAAATATTTGGAAAGAGCCATTGCACTTTCTGCGGAGGGTATGCAGGCCGGGAACGGCGGGCCCTTTGGTTGCGTAATCGTGTTGAATAATGAAATTGTGGGGGAAGGCTGTAACAAAGTCATCGTCAGCAACGATCCCACAGCGCATGCCGAAGTAGTGGCTATCCGTAATGCCTGCAACAAGTTGGGTAGCTACCAGTTAACAGGTTGTGAGGTATATACCAGTTGTGAACCCTGCCCTATGTGCCTGGGGGCAATTTATTGGGCCCGTCCCAAAAAGGTGATTTATGCCAATACGCGGGAAGATGCGGCAGCCATCGCCTTTGATGATGATTTTATTTACCACGAAATCAATGCCCCTATGGACGACAGGAAAATTCCTTTTATTCACCACCCTCACCCAGCCGCCATCCGGGTTTTTGACCAATGGAAAACCTGGGCTGGTAAGATTCTGTACTAGTCTTTAATATGGGTTGCGTTTGAAATAGTCATCCAGGGATAAGGGTCCCCCGCCTTCTACAAAGAAGACGATCAGCATTAACAGGACTACCAGGGAGAAACCAAACTCTGATTCGGCAGCAAAAAGACCCCGGGCCGCATTGACATAGATAACTGCTCCAAAAAGTATGGGAATCATTAACAGGGCAGCCCAGCGGGTGAAGAGGCCGATTATAATCATAAGGCCGCAGATCAGGTGAAGCCAGGTAATGGCCAGTGGCGGCCAGTCGCCGTCAAGTCCCACGTTGGTTTCCGCTAATAAAGATTCCAGGGCAATGGTATTGCTCATAAAAGAAATCCCTTTTACGATTAGGCAAATACCGAGAGCGACGCGGAGTAATACAAACCACCGTGGATGATGGGTGGCACTCCATTTTTCCATCCTGTGCAGCATACCCATAACTGATAATTTAAAGAGCAGGAAAAAGATTTACATTATAAGTTACGAAAATCGGCAGGAAAAAAATTAATTCGTTTAAGGCCGGAGCATCCGTTGGATCACGATAAAGCTTAAAATGATCAGCAGGATGATAATCAGTACGGAAATATAGATCCAGGGCTGGTCTTTCAGCTTCATTTTTTCGCGCCGCTGGCGCTTTTTCTCGGTTTTCTTTTTGAGATCACGGTTCAGCATTTCCACTATATGGCTGATTTGCTGCTGGTCTTTGATCTCCCGCAGTCCTTCCAGGGCATCCCCGGCAAATGCATTATCCAGTAATTTCCGTTCCACCTCATGCCTTTTTTCATCTGAGAGTTTCTGCTGCAGGTACAATAAAAGTGTCTCCTGGTCAATTTCGGTTGATAAATGGGATAATATGTCTTTGAGATTATCTGGCATGCTCAACGGTTCGATTCTTCCTGTATTTTTTTTTCGATCCAGATTTTCATATTTCGTTTGCCATTCTGGATATAGCTCTTGACCTGTAAGAGGGTAAAGCCGGTGGCTTCACTGATTTCCTGGTAGCTTCTTTTCTGCAGGTAAAACAAAGTTACACATTGCTGTTGCTCCGCGCTCAATTCCCTGAGGGCCGTCTCCATCAGTTCGAAGGTGTGATCATTTTGCAATAAAGTCCGGGTATCTGTCTCTTCGGCTGGAGTCGCACTCATTTTTTCCGTGAGTTCGGCCGGAATTTTTCCCTGCCGGTCCCTGAGTTTCATCAAGCAATGATTTTTGGCCACCATATAAAGCCAGGACTTGAAATAATCCACTTTGTATTTATGCAATTCCTGGATTACTTTCAGGAATACCTGTTGAACACTGTCCCGGGCATCCTCTTCATTTTTTAAATATTTCATGCAAACACCCAGCAGGAGCAGGGTATAGCGCTGCAGCAGGATGCCCAGCCATTCATTGTTCCGGTCAGTGTAGAATTTTTCCAGCAATTCCTGGTCAGGGATATCAGTGTACTTACCTGTATTCACAGAGGGAAAATAGCTATTTTATTTAAGATGGGTAAGCATGCCATACGCTTACCTCAATCAAAGGCAAGATCAAAGTATGGCATACTTTCACCAGGCCCTGCTTTTACAATAAAAACGCGTTTACGCTGAAGCGGGCCATTTAGTTTGATGCATTTCATGCATGTTTTCACAGCTTTGAGGGTATTTATTATTTTCGGTAAATTTTTTTATGGAATATGGAAGAGTAGCGGTACCTGCTGCCCCGGTAAGAAGAAAACCCCGCCACCAACGGGAAATGATCAACCAGTTATTATTTGGAGAGGCTGTGCAGGTATTAAAAGAAAAAGGTGATTTATGGGTAAAGGTTCGCAGCCTGCACGACCAATACGAAGGCTGGATGACCCGAACACTTTTACAGGAAATAACAAGTGATGAAGCAGGACAGGTACCGGTTATGCTTTGCAGCGGCTTATTAAATGGGACTATGGTCGGGAATCAGTCCATGAACCTGCCCCTGGCTTCTTCCCTGCCGGCGTTGCAGGAAGGCCGGGGAAAAATCGGCAGCCTGGATTTTGAATACAAGGGCACTTGCATAAACAGGAAGGAGCAGCAGGCTAGCGGAGAATTATTGGAACAACTGGCCCGGCAATGGATAAATGCACCCTATTTATGGGGTGGCCGTACGATTTTTGGGGTCGACTGCAGCGGCTTTGTACAGACAAATTTCAAGCTGATGGGGATTGATTTGCCACGCGACGCCTGGCAACAGGCGCAGGAAGGCCATACCATAAAAAAACTAAGGGATGCCACAAAAGGGGATCTTGCTTTTTTTGATGACAGGGAAGAGATCGTTCATGTAGGGATTTTACTCAGCGCGGAGCAGATCATCCATGCCTCCGGCAAGGTGAGAATTGACAGCATTGATAAAAAAGGGATCGTTTCCAGTGATAGCGGTAAGCGGACTCACCGTTTAAAAGCCATAAAACGCCTTTGGTAAATGAGCCCTATTATTATCTACCATGAAACGGATTGTAATCGCAAAAATATTTTCCTGGTTTGATTGGGAACTGGCCCAGGCAATCGTGAGGGGGAAAAAGTTGAGAGCTTCCCCGGCATAATCCCTGACCTGGCCCGAACGTTCATTATCCCTTTTTATTTCCCGGTATTGGTTCCGGGGAAATGCGTTCTTATAGCGGCGGGAAAATTTTTCAAATTCTGCTTCGACATCTTTAACGCCTTCCGCTCCCCGCGGCGCATACCCGATTAATTGATATACATAAATTGTTTGCAGGTAATTAATGGAATCGATAAGTACAGATTGCTCTTTTTCAGCCAGGATAACCCGGCTCTTTTCACCCCTGAAGAAAAAAGGACGATGGTCCAGGTAAGTGCCTTCAAGGAAAAATAAGGTGCTATCGGTTTTTTTATGAATCGTTTTATTTGAAAGTAAAGGATCGTTGATCAGGTGATGCAGAAATTGACTGAATTCCTTTTCAAAAGGCTCGGAACGATAATAATGTTTGGCTATCTTGAAAATAGCATCCTGGGAGTTTCCCTTGCTTTGACAACCTATAAAAAGTATGATAAGTAGTAAAGTTTTACTCATACTCCAGTTTTTTACCCACTCGTAAAGTAACCCTTATTGACAGCCGGGAAAAATCATAACCGTTAGATAAAATATAAAATTTGGATTGGCCGGAATAGTAACTATGCTGGCAGCTGAATAAATCAGAACATCCCTTTTATCCATTTCGCGAGGGCGGCTTCCCAACCCATCATCTTAAAAGCCGTGTAGAAAAGGATCAGGGCGAAGATTTTTTTCATCAGGTCAGTGTGGATCACCAGCGCAATCTTACTGCCAAAATAAGCTCCTCCAATAAATCCTAATGCTAACAACCCCACTACCTGGAGGTTGATGGGTGTTCCGAGTTTTTGGCATTGCTGGTAATAATACAGGGAAGCCAGGATCACCACCGGCAGGGTGAGCACCGCCAGCGAAGTGCCCTGCGCCTGGTGCTGGGTATAGCTCATAAAAAATACAAGGGCCGGTACCATGATAATACCGCCACCTACCCCGACCAGCCCGCTTAATATACCAGCAGAAAGGCCGATGATCAGGACCGTGAGCACCAGTTGCATAGTCATAGTTCCAGTTTGAGTGGGATTCATAGTTGCCTTATTCTTCTCTGAAATTTTCTTTATAGAATTCGATGGCATCCTTGATCACTTTGCAGGCAGTGTCCTTGTCCTGGAAGTTATCGATTTCTACTTTTTTATTCTCCAGTACTTTATACTGCTCGAAAAAATTGCGCAGTTCCAGCAGGAAATGCTGGGGCAGATCTTCCATTTTTGCATAGTGATTCACGGAAGGATCTTTGGCCGCAACGGCAATGATCTTATCATCTACCTGGCCACTGTCGATCATCTGCATATTCCCAATCACATTGGCTTCCACCAGGCATAATGACTGTATAGATTGAGAACACAACACCAGGATATCCAGCGGATCGCCATCCTGTCCCAGGGTTTGGGGAATAAAACCGTAATTGACGGGATAATGGAAAGAAGAATAAATAACCCTGTCCAGTTTCAGCAATCCCGTTATCTTATCCACTTCATATTTTGAACGCGAACCCTGGGGGATCTCGATCAGGGCATTTACCCGTTGGGGCGCTTTGTCACCAAAATGGGCGCCATGCCAGGGATGTTTTACAGTAAGCATTGTTGCTGTTTATAAGTTCAGGACTTCGAAATCAAACATGCTAACGCGAAATCTTTATTCCCGCATAAGTGGCCAGTAAACCCAGGATAACGGATCCCGCAATATAAAAAAAGAATAATCCGACCCGGTTCTCTTTCAGCAAACCCATGCTTTCCAGCGTAAAGGCAGAGAAGGTGGTGAACCCACCGCATAATCCTGTCATCAGGAACAGCTTCCAGTGTTCATTGCCCTCAAATGACCGGAAGGTTAGACCCCAGAAAATTCCGATCAGGAAACACCCGATGATATTCACCAATAAAGTCCCCAGGTAAAAATGATGGGCCCAGTGATAATTCACCCATCGCTGGCAAAAGTAACGGGCAATACTGCCGAGACCACCCCCTAATCCTACCAGGAGAATATTATTGATCATGGCAGGCTATCGGGTTTATGTTTGAATATATATTTGAAATCAATCAACCATTTCCCTTCCGAGCGGATGACTTTCAGCGAATCTTTTTGGTTACGGTAGGTATTGGAATAATAAACAATGCTGGTACTGTCATCCAGCCGCGTTGTTTCATGGATATGAATGGAAGCGCCCCGGTATTTATTTTTTTCTTCAGGACTCATCCTTTCCTTATAGAGTCGTTCGGAAATATCAATATCCTGCCTGTTCAGGGAATCATCTACCAGGTAAGTTCTCGCCTTGTCATAATCCCCGTCCAGGGCCGCCCGGATAAAGGCCCGGGCTGCATCAATATCATTTTCCGGCTCACCTGTTCCCCGGTCCGTTTCATTGCAGGCGAATAATAAGAGAAGAATAAACGAGGAAAGGAGGAAAGCAAGTCTCATGGCACAAAGAAACAAAAAAGGGCCTTTATAAAAAAAGCCCTTTTCACATCCGTCTAAACCGCTTATTGTTTCTTTAATGAATCCAGCACCTTCATCCCTTCCTGCATGGCTGCTTTCAGGGAATCCGTATTCAGGTTCTTTAATTCATTTGTTAACGAATCCATATTAATATCCTCGCCGGCATTTTGTTCTTTCATTTTTTCACCAGCCATTTCTGCCATCGAGGCTTTGTCAAAGGCCACTTTCCAGTTACCTTCCTCTTTTTTCAGGATAAAATTCGCGGGTTCATTTTCCAATTTATTGGTAACGGTCACGGTTGCTTTGTCGCCTTCTATTTTAGGTTCGCCGAACACCATATTGTTGGGATCCATTTTTTTCAATTCGTCTTCGGTTTCATTTTTTTGGGATTTATCTGCCATATTCATACCCATTTCCATCAGGTTCAGCATGCTTTCGCTTTCTTTAGTGGCATGTTTGCGGGCTTCTTTCAGATCTTTTTTGGATAAGGCGGTTAAAAAAGCATGAAGGGTCGCCTTCGGATCATTTCCGCTGCCCCCTGATTTGCAGCCTATGACCAGCAGCATCACTGCTGCAGTGAGTGTTAGGGTCCATTTTTTCATTGTTGTTTTTTTATGGAGTGATTGGTTTGTTGCGGTGCAAATGTAGGAAAAGAATCAACGGGAGGAAATCTTAATAACTGCCCCTGAAAACGGCCCTGCAATAGGGGTGTGTAAACAGATTATCAGGGGCCAGGAAATCGAAACTTCCGATCCGTGAAGCGGTAAACATGGTATCATTGCCATAGCATCGGCGATACATTTTGGCCGTGAATTCACTGCAATACATTTGTTCATCCGTCTCCAGGTCAAAATCCATATCAAAGGGAATTCCCCTACGATAAGCCGTCTTGGTTTCCAATAAGAGTTTTTGTTGTTGCAGGTCATCGATCGAAAAGCGGAAAACGCCAAAACCATGGTTGGCAAGGGGAGCGGCAAACAGGGCCAGGGGTTCCCTCAATATTTTTTGATGGGGATTGAAATCTCCGCCAAGGGCATGGTAAACAAATACCGAATCATTTTCAATACTGGCTATCCCGCAATGCGAATAAGTATCATCGGTTTGGCAAAACTGGCGCAGGCAATAACTGGTAAAATCATTTCCGGTCCGGGCGATCAAATCGCCAGTGCGAATGGAGCCGGTTATGCTATCAATAATATGGCCTGCCCGCAACGAACCAGCACCCGGGTCTTGAGGGAATGGCCCGGTTTCAGTGTTTTTATGCCCGCAGGCAAAGCAAAAAAACAAGAGGAAGCCATATAGCCACCTCCTGTCTAGATATCCAATAAGATCATGCAGCACAATCATCTTATTCACGCCCGGTTTGCCCCTGTTCTTTATTATACGCTTTGATGATAGCTTTTACAAGCCGGTGGCGAACCACATCCTCTTCATCCAGTTCGATATGACCAATACCATCCACATTCTTGAGGATGCGAACAGCGGTAGACAAGCCGCTTTTCTGGTTTCTGGGTAAGTCAACCTGTGTTACATCACCCGTAATGATGGCCTTGGCATTTGCCCCTATACGGGTCAGGAACATTT
>DASUMO010000197.1:0-3735 GCA_036277695.1 Chitinophagaceae bacterium | reverse complement strand
CTAAAATGCTGGAGGAAGACATGTACCTCATGCTGGATATTGTACTCAACCATACTTCTCACCGGCATGAATGGGCCCTGAAAGCAAAAGCAGGTGAACTGAACTACCAGGAGTATTTTTATGTCTATAATGACCGGCACTTGCCCGACCAGTTTGACCGTTCCATGCCGGAGATATTTCCTGAGAGCGCCCCCGGTAATTTTACTTATAACGCCGAGATGAAAAAATGGGTGATGACGGTTTTTCATCATTACCAATGGGACCTGAATTATACCAATCCCCGGGTTTTCCTGGAAATGCTGGATACCATATTTTTCTATGCCAACCTGGGAGTGGATGTTCTTCGCATCGATGCACCGGCCTTTGTCTGGAAACAAGCGGGTACTACCTGCCAGAACTTGCCAAAAGCCCATACTCTTTTGCGGCTGATCAAACAGGCCGTACAGGTGGCCAGCCCGGGAATGGCATTACTAGGAGAAGCGATTGTCGCTCCCCGTGAGATCATGAAATATTTTGGAACGGGATTATATATCGCCAAGGAATGTGATTTTGCCTATAATGCCACGCATATGGCCCTGCAATGGGATGCACTGGCCACAGGTGATACCAAGGTAATGCTGGCGGCTCAACACGAGATCCTGCAAAAACCCTATGGTAGTTCCTGGATCAATTATACCCGCTGCCATGATGATATCGGGCTGGGCTATGATGATTATATGATCCGGCAGGCTGGTTATGATCCTTTTGAACACCGGAAATTCTTGAAGGATTATTATGCAGGCAATCATTTGGGATCACCGGCACGGGGCGCCCTGTTTTCGGTGAATCCCAAAACCAATGATGCAAGGATCAGCGGTTCCCTCGCTTCCCTTTGCGGCCTGGAAACCGCCCTGCTGGACGGCGACAAAAAAAAGATTCAATTATCGCTGCAGAAAATCCTGTTAATGCAGGCCCATAGTTTTTTCCTGGGAGGAATTCCCATGCTTTTTTATGGCGATGAAGCGGGCTATACCAATGATTACTCGTATTTGAATGATCCTGCCAAAAGTTATGATAACCGCTGGCTGCACCGGCCTGTTATTGACTGGCAAAAGAATAAACGAATCGATGAAACCGGCACAATCGAGCAGTATATATTTAACGGAACCCGGAAACTGGTGGCAATCAGGAAAAAAATTGTGGCTGTGGGAGATTATAAGAATCTGACCTGGCTTAGTCCGCATAATATTCATGTTGCCGGTTACCTCCGCAGTTTTGAAGACCAGAAATTTTATTGCCTCTTCAATTTCCTGGATAAAAATTCATATCTCACGTGGTTTGCATTTAAAGAACACGGTGCGGCGCCCCTTCGTTTATTTGATCACTGGCAGGAAAAGGAGTACATCGTAGGACATGATCATGAATACCTTGTTCTGGAACCTTATCAATTTTTGTTATTCGAAGTAAGGGAGTAGTTCTAAATAGTATCACCGTATTTTTTTGTCAAGGCCAGGTAAACGCCATTGGTCCAGCCAAATCCATCCTGTCCTTCATATTCCCCACCACCGGCTTCGAGGGTAGTATTCATCACATTGTATTTTTCCATCAACTTGCCGGTTCGTTTGAATACTTCCCGGTTGAGGTTGATCCAACGTTTTGCAATAGTAATAGCCAGTTCCTTGTATCCATATTTTTCCAGTCCAACAATCGTCATCCATTGCAGGGGTGCCCAGCCATTGGGAGCATCCCATTGTTGTCCCGTTATTCGAAGCGTGGCGACGACGCCCCCATCACAGAGAAATTTTTCCTGGACTAATTGGGCCACTGCCGCTGCTTGTTGTTCATTTGCCAGTCCAAAAAAAAGCGGGCTCAGTCCGGCCAGGGTTAATACAGGTTTGGGTTGTTGTTCTGCGAAATCATAATCAGTATAGAAATTCAGTGCCGGATTCCAGCAATATTTATCAATCGCCTGCTTGCGGTTCTCCGCCCTGGTTTCGTAAGCCTCAGCCCCTGGTAAGTGATTTGCATAGCGATAAGCAAGAGCAATCGTTTTTTCCAAATGCCAGAGCAGGCAATTCAGGTCCACCGGCACAATATCCGTAGTATGAATTGTACTAAAATCCTGTTCGTCTTTGAACCAGCGATAACTATAATCCCAGCCGGATTCTGCACCGGCGCGCAAGTGGCGGAATAAAGTGGCAGGCGATTGTGCAGAACGTCTGGCTAATTCCATGTCCTCCCGGTAAGATTCCGGCCTGGCTGTATCGGACTGATCCCAGTATCGGTTCAACCATTCACCACCGGGCATGCGCACCAGATGATAGTTAGCCGATCCGTTGGTTTGCAATGCATCCTGGCCTTTCATCCAAAAATCATATTCCTTTACCAGTTGCGGTAAATAGCGAAGCCAGGCCTGCTCACCTATCGCATCGGCCAGTAGTTTGATCATGAGGGAATAAAAAGGAGGTTGTGAGCGGCCGATAAAATAACTGCGGTTGCCATTGGGGATATAGCCAAAACGATCAATGAGCCAGGAAAAATTGTTGATCATATTTTCAATCATCCCCGTTTTTCCCGAAGCTGCTAACCCGAGCATGGTGAAGTAACTGTCCCAGTAATAGATCTCACCAAAACGTCCGCCGGGAACAATATAGGGATAAGGCAATGGCACCAGTGAACCGGCAGCCTTATCCGGGTTCCTGGTAAGGATATCCCATAATAATTCAATGTTCTCTTCTACTGTTTTAGCCCTGTCGCTGGCATAGCCCGTTGAATGCGGTACCGGCGGCTTGAAATGCTGGAGTATAAATTCCCGGTGATTGAAATTGGCAGCATTTTTCAGTTTCAGGAATTTATCATTGATCTCTTCGAGGGGGTAAACCGGCAAGCAATCCACAAAGGTTTTGCCGTCGGGAAAAACACGCTGGAATTGAATTTCTTCAAATAGAGGGTGCAGTTCATATATTTCAATTGATGCCATGCAGTATTTAATCATTAGCTGGTTGGTGAACCGGTACCGGGCCTGCAGATTTGGGTTGTAAGCGTTTAAATATTACAAGGAGTACGAGCAGAATCAGGATAGGAACCAATGAAAAATAAAACGCCCGCTGCCCGCCAAACGCTTCAAATATATGACCGGTGATAATAGAACCCGTGGTGCCGCCAAGTGCTGAGAAAACCACGATCAGGCCGGACATGGCACCGTGACGGTGAGCAGGAAGATTACTTAATATCACTGAGTTAATAGCCGGGTAAATGGGAGCAAGGAAAAGTCCGATCAGGGGAAATGCAAAAGCAACCAATGGAACATCTCCCAATGAGTTTATTGACAAGCCAGATATATTTTTGGTCAATGGCACAGTAATAAGAACAAGGCCGCCGGCCGCCAGCAGGCAAAATGATAATACGAGCAGCCAATCTGCTTTCCGAAGCAAGAGGCCGGCTAAAAATCTGCCCAGTGCAATCGAGGCTGACATAATACTGGCCATTTGTATGCTGAGGCTGGTTGATAATTTCAACACATCATTGTTAAATGTCGGAAGCCAGCTCATGATACTTTGCTCGATCAACACATAAAAGAATGCACTGAAAATAAACACCAGCACCAGCGGAAGTATGATCAGCTTCAGCATTTCCAAAAAATCCTGTTGGAGGGTTTGGCCTTCTTCAGCTTTTTTTACCGAACTCTCATCCAAAGGTGTAACCAACAATAAAACAAAGGCCAGGGCCGACAGTCCGCCCAGTAAATAATAGACG
>DASUMO010000196.1:0-6654 GCA_036277695.1 Chitinophagaceae bacterium | reverse complement strand
CGGAGCTGATCCGTTAATTAAACGGGTTCAACCTCCTGGAACAGTACCGGGAATTGTTTCTTTAATCTTTCCTGTTTTGAAGTTCCGATATCTTCAAATCGTTTCCGGTATTTTTGGAGAGAGAGCATGGCAAGGGTTCTTTCCTGTCCTTTTTTGATTGCCTCTTTTAATTCCTGCTCTAAAGCGGGATTTGGCGAACCCTCTACGACCAGCTGGATATTTTTTGCCATTATACTATTACTCATATATCCTCTCCAGAGCCGTTGTTCCAGTTCATTGGCCAGTCTCTCCCGTTGAATCTTTACCCGGTCAATGCGCACTTCTCCTTTTTCATCAACCTGAATGGTGATCGTTTTCTGCTGGCGAAATTCATTGGTGGCGGAAGGAATATTGCCCGCGGACAAGAGAAGCATGGCCAGGAACGGCAGGCAAAGCATAATGCAGATTTTACGTTAGAGATTTAAAATTAAAAAAGTCTCTTCAGGATCCGGCTACTTCGCTTAATTCCAACCAGCGCATTTCTTTTTCATCCAGCAGGGTGCTGACTTCGATTATCCGATGCGACAATTCCTGCAACTGGGCAAAAGGCAGGTTGCCGGAATTTAATTTTTCAGTTATTGAATTTTTTTCCCGGGTCAGATCACTGATCTCCTTTTCCAGGGCATCGAACTCTCTTTTTTCCTTGAATGAAAGTTGTTTCTTTTTTTGGATGACAGCTGATGGATGGCTGTTGGCTTCAGGTATTGGAGGGTGAACTGGTAGCTTTTCTTCTTCGTCGGGTATTTTCCTGACTTCCATCCGGTACTGGGAATAGTTGCCCGGGAAATCCCTGATCACTCCATCCCCTTCAAATACAAACAAATGATCTACCAGGCGGTCCATGAAATACCGATCGTGGGAAATGATCAAAAGGCAGCCTGGAAATTCGCTTAAAAAATTTTCCAGCACCCCCAGGGTGGGCAGGTCAAGGTCATTCGTGGGTTCATCCAATACCAGGAAATTAGGATTGCGAAAAAGAATAGAGAGTAAATGCAATCTTCTTTTCTCCCCACCGCTCAGGTTACTTATATAGGTGTATTGTTTATCCGGTTCAAATAAAAAAAGCTGCAGGAATTGCGCAGCGCTCAGCGAACCTCCGGAGGCCAGGGGGAAATTTTCGGCAATATTTTTTACAAATTCAATGACCCGCATATCTTCTTTCACTATCAACCCCTGTTGGGAGTAATTGCCAAAGACGACCGTATCCCCGATATTCACTTTCCCGCTGTCGGGCGCTTCAATGCCCTGGAGTATGTTGACAAAAGTTGATTTACCCACTCCATTGGGTCCTATTATGCCTATCCGTTCTCCTTTTTTAAAAGTATAATCAAAACCCCTGAGTATTTTCTTATCGCCATAACTTTTATAGATCTTCTTGAGTTCGATGACTTTTCCACCCAGCCGGCTCATTTTCATTTGCAGTTCCAACTGGTCTTCTTCCGTTTTTTGTTTGGCCTTTTTTTCGACTTCATAAAAATTATCCTGCCTGCTTTTGCTTTTGGTTGTCCGGGCTTTTGGTTGCCGGCGCATCCATTCCAGTTCCTTTCGATAGGTGTTACGCGCTTTATCAATGCCCGCCAGTTCGTTTTCGACCCGGGCCGCTTTTTTCTCCAGGTAGTTTTCATAATCGCCCTTGTACTCGTAGAGATTGCTGCCATCGAGTTCCCAGATCTCATTGCAAACGGCATCCAGGAAATAGCGGTCATGGGTCACCAGTAATAAGGTTATATTTTCTTTATCCAGCCAATGTTCCAGCCATTCCACCATTTCAACGTCCAGGTGATTGGTGGGCTCATCCATGACCAGTAAAACATGTTTATGTTCAAACCCGATATCGATAAGCGTCTTGGCAAGTGCCACTCTTTTGCGTTGTCCACCACTCAGGGTATTGACTGTTTGGTTCAATTGATGAATATTGAGTTTGCCCAATACTTGTTTGACTTTGGTATCAAAATCCCAGGCCCCGAGTTCATCCATCCGGATGATGGCCGCATTCAGGCGGGTGGCATTCTCTTCTTCGCTGGCCGCTTCATAGTCTTTGATCGCGTTGATCACCGGGTGATCATGGAAAAAAATATTATCCGAAACAGTCCGGTCTTCGACGAAAGAAGGATCCTGTTCAAATAATACGACATCCACTTCCTTATTAACCCAGAGTTTGCCTTCATCGGGTGTTTCCTTGCCCGCGAGGATCCGTAGCAGAGTTGATTTACCTGTTCCGTTGCGGGCCACCAGCGCGATTTTATCCCCTTCTTCCATGTGAAAAGAAATTCCTTGAAACAAGGGGTTTATGCCATAACTCTTGGATAATCCTTCTGCCGATACATAATGCATAGGGCAAAGATACTGAAGTGATTACCGGCTAAAATACGAGGGAGGTCTTTTGTGGCACAGTTTTTTAACCTGTTAGGAAAATAACGTTATGGCTACGAATATCATTGAGGCAATACAAATGAATCTGGGTTATGCAGGTCTGCAGAAAATTGATCCCAACCTGCAGGACACTCCTTTTAAGACAGATCATTCTGCTATTGAAAAGCTGGGCCAGGGCGCTATACCCGCGGTGTTAACTGCTCTTTATAAATTAAGCCGCACACCGGATGGATGCCGGGCTTTACTTGCCGGAGACGATAAACAGGACTGGCTGACTGTGATCTATGGCAACCGTGAAAAAGAAGCCGTAGAAAAAGTTGCCCATTACGCTGTGGTTACCGAAAACCAGGCGGAGAGTCATATGGAAAATATAGCCGATGAAGCGATTAAGATTGTACGTAGTGCAGCCGGCAACCCGGCTACGCCTGAAGGGGTAAGGAATTATATGAACAGTCAGCGCCATAATATCCTGGTTTACCTGCCCGCGGCATTGAATATGGGAGATGTCTTGAATGATGAGGGTTTGGATGACAAGACTAATAAAATGGAAGGCCCTGTTTCCAATTTCATGCATAAAATAGAAAACACGCTATCCGGTGGAGGCAATAAATAAGTAAAGAATGGCTGCCTGCTCCAGCTGCAAAGTTCGTTGGGGCAGGCAGCCAATTAATTTTCCAATTGAAAACCCATCTGGTTTTTCTTTCTGTTCAATCTATTTCATCAAATCTTTGGTGACTTCGTAAATGGGTTGGCGATCATAATACATCCTTATAAAATCGAATTTGCCGGCCTCATTCATGTGGTTTACACTATGTAACATGAATCTGGCAGTTTTGCCATTCTTGTATTTGGCATCCACCAGGGTCCAGATTAAAACATATTTGCCGGGCCGCTGGGTGGTAACCTGGGGTTCATTAACCTGGATGGGTAATACCACCTGGTTGGTGAAATTCAGTGACTCGATGATCTCCCACCTTTTTTTCCAATAATCATAAACGGCCTTTTTCCCTACCAGGCTATCACCTGCCGACCAGGCATAGAGTATATTTTCATCATAATTAGCTGTCATACCATCGATATCGGCTTTGGAAAATGCGAGATAGGAGCTTTTTACGCCTTCTGCCATGGAAGGGTCCAAAAGCTCTGCTGCTGCTTTTTTATCACCATCAGATGTTGTTACTGCCGTAGAATCTTCAGTTGTAGTGGCTTCTTTTGTTTCGCTATTGCAGGAAAAAAGGAATGCAGTTATTGTAACTGCAAAAAGAAATTTCTTCATAACAGGTTGTTTTGAGGTTAAGAATGTGATTGGTTCGTTTTTGTAGAGCAGGGCTGGTCTCCTGGTAGGGGGGAAGATGTCTAAAATATTCCTTTTGTAACTAAATTCAAAATTAGTTTGCTGATAGAGCAAGCAATACCGGGATTACCGGTTCCCTGACCAGGAAGCCAGCTATACGGCCCCCAGGAAAATAAGAACACAAATAATGAGCGTGATAAGTATTACAATGACTAGTTCCATTTTTTCCCAGCTCTCTTTCCTTCTTTGTGTACGCAAGGCTTTTTCGATTCTTTCCTGGTCCAGGCTATTTAGGGCAGCCAGCCGCGATAGTTTAGCGGCGATTTGCTGCAGCTGATCTGTTTTGAACACCTCCGCTGTTTTTAGCGTAGAGATGATAATTTGCTCAATTATGGAAGGTTCTTTAAAACTGCCCAGCTGCTCAAGGCTGCTATCATCAAATTGTGAAAGCATATATTCCAGCAAGCCCTGCCGGTCCATACGGTGGACATCCATCTGGGCTACCTGCCTGTTCAGTTCCAGTGATTGCTTTAACAGGGAAACCGGTGTGATGATTTCCTGTGTCTTTCTTTTTCCCATGCTTTGATCATACCAACGCTGTTGCAGGTAATGGGCTTTTTTCTGCGGGTTGGTCAGTACTTCGTAGGCTTCTTTCACCGCGGCAAAACGTGCTGCCGCATAGGGATCATTTGCATTTTTATCTGGGTGTAACTGCTGGGCCAGTTTACGATAGGCTTTTTTGATTTCTGCCAGTGTAGCGGAGGGTGCTATTTCGAGAATGCTGTAATGATCCTTCAAATGCATTGCAAGCAACGATATTTTTAGACGGAGCTATTTTACATTGCGGGCAAAAAAGTCCAGGGTCCTTTGCCATGCCAGTTTGGCTGCTTTTTCGTTATACCGGGTTGGTGCGGTATCATTATGGAATGCATGCTGGGCGCCTTCGTACATATACAGTTCATACGTAATATTATTTTTCTTCAGGGCTTCTTCATAAGCCGGGATGCCTGCATTTACTCTCTCATCCATCGCAGCATAATGAAGCTGGATGGCTGCTTTAATTTTGGGCACGTCCTCCGTTGCCGGTTGGCGGCCATAAAAAGGAACAGCTGCTTTCAGGGAGGGAATATGAACAGCCAGGTTATTAGCCATAGCGCCGCCCCAGCAAAAACCCACGCAACCTGCCTTTCCATTATAATCGCTGCGCTGGGGCAGGTAATCAAAAAGTTTAATAAAATTCTGGAGATTATCCTCAGCTTTCAATAACTGGAATTTGGTACGGGCTTCATCTTCATTGGCGGGTGTGCCACCCAGGGGTGCCAGCGCATTGGGAGCGATGGCCAGCCAACCAGCTTTGGCCGCCCTTCTTGTTACATCTTCTATATGGGCATTGAGCCCTCTATTTTCATGAATTACCACGATCGCCCCATATTTATCCTGCTTTTTCGGACGGGCAACATAGGCTTTCATTTCGCCCGGGACACCGGGGTAACTGATATATTCCGTAAAAAGATCATCATCGGGAGTAATGGCAGCATGAGCATAATTCACTTCCAGCAGGGGTAGTAAACTCATGGCTGCGGCTGTACCGCCGGCCAGCAAACTCAGGCGACGAAGAAATTCCTGGCGGCTTAAGGGTTTATGGGTATACTCATCATAGAGGTTAATGATACGCTGGTCCATAAAACATGATTTAGAGTTTTTAAAGATACGAAGTCAGCAAGCTTTCCGCGTTACTTTAAAACCTTTGTTTCAGCTTAGCCTGCTATAATTCTTTTAACAGGGTTACAATGTTTTGCTAAATATCAACCGTATCCGGATTTTGACCACCTGGTGGCATAAAAATAGCGTCAAATGAATGAAGTAAATCCAGGAGAAAACCCTCACAAATCCATTTAATGAACAGATTTATTACAAAAATTTATTCTCCATGAGACGCATTTTTCAAATGGCCCTTTTCGCCAGCCTGCTGGTGTTATCGGCTTCCTTTGGAAACACGGCTTCCGCCCAGGATGATCCTTATTATGACGAACGCTACGAAGATGACGAATACTATGATGACCGGCGCGGGGATGTTTCCTATCAAAACTTTTATGATGAACTGAGCCCCCACGGACGCTGGATCGACTATCCCGAATACGGTTATGTCTGGGTTCCCAATCTCGGTACCGGCTTCCGTCCTTACAGCACCAATGGTCGCTGGGTTTATACCGCCAACTTTGAATGGATGTGGGTATCCAACTATAGTTGGGGATGGGCGCCTTTCCATTATGGCCGCTGGCTCTATGATCCTTTCTATGGATGGATCTGGGTACCGGGTTATGAATGGTCCCCGGCCTGGGTAGTTTGGAGAGGTGGTGGTGATTATTGGGGTTGGGCTCCGATCCGGCCCGGTATTCATATTTCAATTGGCTTCTCGATTGGTAGTTATTCGCCTCCTTATGATTACTGGTGTTTCGCACCCAGGCGATATATAACTTCCCCGAGGATCTATGATTATTGTTTTGACCGCCGCCAGAATGTTACCATTATTAACCAGACGACCATCATCAATAATTATAACTATAGCCGGAATGTTTTCAGAACAGGTCCCAGCCGGTATGAAGCGGAACGTTATGCGGGACGTATTACACCCGTACGCTTCCGTGAATCAAACAGGCCCGGCCGCACACAGTTCCGTAACAACGAGGTTTCAGTATACCGTCCCAATGTGCAGCGCGACAATACCCGCCGCTTCCAGCCCCGTAGTTTTGAACGTTATGACAGGAATGCTGCGAATAGTAATGACCGGGTCGTTAGAAATGATAGCCGACCGGACAGAACCAACGGAAGATTTGAACGGAATAATGATACCCGTACGAACGGAAATAATCTTCCGAGAGAAAGAACCCGGAACAACCCTATTGATAGAAGAAGCCCGGATACAAGGGAGCCAAGGCAATTTGAAA
>DASUMO010000195.1:0-8293 GCA_036277695.1 Chitinophagaceae bacterium | reverse complement strand
CTTTATTTAATGGAATTTATCTATTTTATTCGTATCAGGCGCTCACCTTACCCTTCACTTTTGCAATCACCTCTTCAGCAATATTGGTTGGTGCAGGAGCATAATGGGAGAACTCCATCGTAGAAGAGGCACGGCCCGATGACAATGAACGAAGCTGGGTCACGTAACCAAACATTTCACTCAACGGCACTTTGGCTTTGATCACCTCTGCACCGGCACGTGTATCCATGCCTTCCATCATACCGCGGCGACGGTTCAGGTCACCTGTTACATCACCCATGTATTGAGCAGGAGTAATGACCTCTACTTTCATAATAGGTTCCAGTAAAACGGGCTTAGCTTTCCGGGCTGCCTCACGGAATCCCTGTTTGGCACAAAGCTCAAAGGACATAGAGTCTGAGTCTACCGCGTGGAAGCTTCCGTCAAATACCCGGATCTTCATATTGTCTACGGGATAATTAGCCAGCACACCTGAAGTCATGGCCTGCTCGAAACCCTTTTGAATAGCAGGAACAAATTCACGGGGAATAGATCCCCCGAACAGGTCATTTACAAACTGGTAATGCTTATCTGGATTTTCTGCTTTCCAATCTGCATCCACGGGTCCAAGGCTAAATTGTATATCGGCGAATTTACCCCGGCCACCGGTTTGCTTTTTCAGCGTTTCGCGGTGTTCAATAGTTGCCTGGAAAGCTTCTTTATATGCCACCTGGGGAGCGCCCTGGTTTACTTCCACCTTGAACTCCCGGCGCATACGATCAATGATGATCTCCAGGTGCAGTTCTCCCATTCCACGCAGGATGGTCTGACCGGTGTCCTCATCAGTATTGACACGCAAGGTTGGATCTTCTTCAACGAGCTTGGCGATGGCCATACCCATTTTATCGACGTCAACCTGGGTCTTGGGTTCAACCGCGATAGCGATAACCGGTTCAGGGATGAACATATTCTCCAATGCGATCGGGTGATTCTCATCGCAGAGCGTATCCCCTGTTTTTATCTCTTTGAAACCAACGGCAGCACCGATATCACCTGCTTCAATAAAATCAATCGGGTTTTGCTTATTGGCAAACATCTTCATGATCCGGCTGATCCTTTCTTTTTTACCGCTTCTTACATTTAATACATAAGATCCGGCATCCAGGTGACCCGAATAACAGCGGAAGAAAGCCAGTCGGCCCACAAACGGGTCGGTCATGATCTTAAAGGCAAGAGCAGCAAAAGGCGCCTTGGGGTCGGGCTTACGTGTTTCTTCTTCCCCGGTGTCGGGATTCGTGCCTACTGTGTCCGGTATATCAATCGGGGAAGGCAGGTAACGGCAAACAGCATCCAGTGCCGTTTGTACGCCTTTGTTTTTGAAAGAAGAACCGCACATCATCGGGACGATGCTGAGATCAACCGTGGCTTTACGGATCGCTTCATGCATTTCGTCTTCCGTAATGGTATTGGGATCATCAAAGAATTTTTCCATGAGTTTA
Organism: Chitinophagaceae bacterium; assembly: GCA_036277695.1. GTDB lineage: Bacteria > Bacteroidota > Bacteroidia > Chitinophagales > Chitinophagaceae > CADEDV01. The sequence continues at coordinate 6,815 of DASUMO010000195.1, read as the reverse complement.
TCATCATACTCGGCTACGGCCTCAACCAGCTTTGCTCTCCATTCCTGGGCCTCTTCCAGCATATCGGCGGGAACTTCGATCTCATCAAAAGTCATTCCTTCAGTCTCCATATGCCAAATGATCCCTTTCATCTTGATCAGGTCCACTACCCCTTTAAAATCATCTTCTGCACCAATTGGCAATTGAAGAGGCACGGCTTTAGAACCCAGCATTTCCTTTACCTGTTTAACCACGTTCAGGAAATCGGCACCGGCACGGTCCATTTTGTTGACGAAGCCAATACGGGGAACGCCGTAGCGGTTGGCCTGGCGCCACACGGTTTCAGATTGAGGCTCGACGCCATCCACCGCGGAAAAAAGGGCGATCAATCCGTCCAGAACACGCATGGAACGTTCCACCTCCACCGTGAAATCAACGTGACCCGGAGTATCGATGATATTGAAATAATATTTTTTGGTCTCAGGTGTGGGTTTACCCAGCACGGTGGGGAAATTCCACTGGCAACTTACTGCAGCAGAGGTAATGGTAATCCCTCTCTCTTTTTCCTGCTCCATCCAGTCGGTAGTAGCAGCGCCATCATGCACCTCGCCAATACGGTGAATCATGCCAGTATACCGGAGGATGCGCTCCGTTGTAGTTGTTTTACCGGCGTCGATATGAGCCGCAATACCAAAGTTTCTCTGAAATTTTAAGTCAGCCATGACTATTAGATTTGAAATTTATTTTAGTTAAAAGTTGAATATTTTGATTCCGGTCTTTGAATCGCCCCGGGGTTTGTTCACTGGCGGTTTGCGGGAAAATCAGTTAAAGAACGCTTCCGCAGAACGGAGCAATAACTGATATTTAGACTAGACTCTCATAGATTGCCACATGAAGAAAAACCCTGCCACCCCGGGTCCCGATCACGATAGTCTTTCCTTATGGCGGCGCAAAGGTAAGGGAAAGAGGCTAAAAAAAGCAGCCGGAGCGTCATTTTTTAACCCGGAAAAGGGAGACGGATTAGAGGGGTTAAACCAGTGTAACACCTAAAAAAAGTCAGGACGAACAGATGAACTATTGAATCCCGGTGAAGCAATATTGATGGAACGAGTTTGCCTGATTAAAATTTTATCAACAAAACCATTTATAAATTTTGTTAATAGATATGAATGATTGTAATTTCAGTATCCCTTAAATCACCTCTTCCTTTTTATAACCAACAAAACTCATATCGTATGGCTTCAAAAAAGAAAGCAAAAAAGAAAGCGGCCCCTAAAAAAAAGGTAGCGAAAAAGGCAGCCCCGAAAAGAAAAACAGCTCCCAGGAAAAAAGCAGCAAAAAAGAAAGCGAAAAAAACCGCCCCCCGTAAAAGAGCAGGGAAAAAATCGGTAAAAAAAGCGCCGAAGAGAGCAGCGAAACGCAGTGCCCCGAAAAAAGCAGCAAAGAAAAAAGCTGCGAAGAAAAAAGCTGCGAAGAAAAAAGTTGCCCCTAAGCCCGCCCCCAAAAAAGCCGCCGCAAAAAAACCCGCTCCAGGGAAACAGGTAATTAAACCAGCCGCAAAACCTGTCAGGAAGCCAGCGACCGTTCCGGCTATTGAAGAGAACAAACCCGTAGTGCCCCAAACTGAACCGGTAGCCAACACCCCGATGGATGCTGATGAAATAGTAGAAACGGGAGATCCGGAGAAAGTAGATGAGGTAGATGCTTCCGAAAACGGATCGCCTTTAATGTAAAAATATTTTCCTGAGCATAAAAACCGTTCGGTCTTCGAACGGTTTTTTTTGCCCGGAAAGAACGATTGCGGGCCCTAAAAACTAAAAACCACCTGCCAAAGGACAGATGGTTTCGTGGAAAACGTGTCTTGTATCTTCTATATCCTGAAATGAGCAAAAGCCTTATTGGCTTCGGCCATCCTATGTGTATCTTCTTTCTTTTTAAAAGCAGCGCCTTCGCCTTTGCTGGCAGCTACAATTTCACCGGCCAGTTTATCTGCCATACTGCGGCCATTTCTATCCCGGCTATAACGGATCAGCCATTTGATGCTTAAGGAAATTTTCCGATCAGGACGTACTTCAGAAGGAATCTGGAAGGTAGCACCCCCGATACGGCGGCTGCGGACTTCAACGGCAGGAGTTACATTGGCCAAAGCTCTTTTCCAAACCTCGTACCCATCCTCACTGGTTTGCTTGGCCACTTTTTCCAGGGCATCATAAAAAATATTATAAGCTCCGCTTTTTTTGCCTTCCCACATCAGGTTGTTGACAAATCGGGTAACCAGTTTGTCATTGAACTTTGGGTCGGGTGCTAAAGGAAGTTTTTTTGCTTGTGCTTTCCGCATGACTTATTTAATTACTTTTTGCTTTTATTTTTCTCCGTTAGTAAAGAATGGTTATTTCTTGGCTTTCTCTTTCTTGGTTCCGTATTTGGAACGGCTTTGCTTACGGTCTTTAACGCCGGCTGTATCCAGGGAACCGCGAACAATGTGGTAACGAACACCTGGTAAATCTTTCACACGACCCCCGCGAATCAGCACGATAGAGTGCTCCTGGAGATTATGCCCTTCACCCGGGATATAGGCAATTACTTCAATTTTATTGGTTAAACGCACTTTCGCAACCTTGCGGAGTGCGGAGTTCGGTTTTTTGGGAGTGGTGGTGTACACGCGGGTACAAACCCCCCGGCGCTGGGGACATTGATCCAAAGCTCTGGATTTACTCTTGGCCCTGATAATTTCTCTTCCTTTTCTTACTAACTGTTGAATAGTAGGCATTCTGAACCTTTTATTTTTGGGAGGGCAAAGGTAACGGCAGCGGGGTGAAGTTCCAAAAATAAACCCCGGTTTTTTGCACAATGAACAAACAATGGTTAAACAATCGCTGAACCTGGGTTGAAAGCTGGTTGCCAGCAGTTAAACGATTGTTTAACAATAGTTCAACAATCATTCCGCCATTGTACAACTATTGTACATCATACTGGCCACATCCACCCATATTTGTCCTCTCTTCTTCCCTCCCGGATATCCGAGAGCCATTTCTTTATCGTGGGGGCGGTTTTCCATTGATCAACATCGAAATGCATGACAAAATCCTTATACCGGAGTTCCCTGATCAGGGATATTGTTGCCGCTGTACCGGTTCCAAAAACATCAAAAAGCAATCCGGCTTTATAAGCATCGATAATTTCGTCGATGCTCAGGGCTCTCTCTTCAACGGTAAGACCCATTTCTTTCAGCAGTGTAATCGTACTTTGGCGGGTTACACCATCCAGGATAGTACCCTGTTCAAGGTCTGGCGTGATAGCAGTATTACCGATGATGAAGAAAACATTCATCGTACCGCATTCCTGTACGTATTTATGTTCAAACGCATCAGTCCACAAAACCTGATCATATCCTTTCTTTTTTGCTTCCGCCGTGGCCAGCATAGCTGCTGCATAATTACCAGCTGTCTTGGCATACCCCACTCCTCCGGGTACGGCACGTACATAATGTTCTTCTACATAAATCCTCATCGGGGTATTATAATAGGGGCCCGTAGGGCTCAGGATGATCATGAACTTATAATTGTCCGAAGGCCGGACACCGATCAGTTCATCGGAAGAAAACATGAAAGGACGGATATAGAGTGAATGATCATCTTTCGAAGGAATCCAGTTTTTATCCAGTTCAACCAGTTTACGCATTCCCTCCATAAAAAGTTCTTCCGGAACTGCCGGCATTTGCATTCTTTCTGCTGAAATATTAAAGCGGCGATAGTTATCCCGGGGCCGGAAAATAAAAGGATTGCCTTTACTATCCTTATATGCTTTGATTCCCTCAAAAATTGCCTGCCCATAATGCAATGCAGCAAGCGATGGACTTAACAATAACGGTTGGTAAGGTTTGATCTCGATATTTTTCCATTCCCCGTTTTCATAATCAGCTTCCAACATGTGATCACTGAAATACCGGCCAAATGGCAGGTTGTCGAGGCTCATCTCCTGTAATTTGCTCCTTTCTGCTTTTCTGATTGAAATGTCCATAGCTGCGACCATAAAAGGTTTATTTTTGAAGGCTCAAAGAAACGAAAAAAAGCTAACACGTATTTGAAAAGGGAAGTTTATGGATCTTAATCATCTTCAGCTGCCGGCTACTGTTATCGCTGACCTTTATCCTGCTTCATTGATTGAAACAGGTGAGCTGTCATTCCCTGCAAACGAATTGGCTTCCTCTAAAACCGGGAATATTCATGTTCATGAAGAGGCCCCTTCAAAAACTTTCAGATGGCTGGGAGAAAATAAAAAAAATATACTTATTGTAGTTGACTATGCCGATGCCGTTCATTTACCCGATGCTGCATTACAACTGTTGACTTCTATTCTTGGCGCCTGCCAGCTCAGCCTGGCCGATGTTGCCGTGCTCAATCTTTCATCACAACCTTCAAAAGAATATGCCGTGGTCAATACATATTTCAAACCCCGGATTGCCCTCTTATTTGATGTAGAACCGGCGGCATTTGGTTTACCCATGAACTTTCCATTTTTCCAATTGCAGGCATTTGCACGCACTACTTTTCTTTATGCCCCACCCCTGCAGCAGCTTGAATCGGATAAGGTGCTGAAAAGTAAATTATGGGTTTCGCTCAAGCGCTTATTTAATTTATAAGCAGCAGATAACCCCCCAAAAATTCCACTCATCACTCCATCAACAGTCCTGAATAATACCAATATGAAATTGATTTTTGCCACCAATAACCAGCATAAAATAGATGAAGCCCGGGTCGTAATAGGAAATAAATTCGAACTATCAACTTTGCAGGAAGCAGGTATTGATATTGATATTCCTGAACCACATGATACACTTGAAGCAAATGCTTCGGAAAAATCCCAAACGATTTACCGGTTGACCGGGATTAATTGTTTTAGCGAGGATACAGGCCTGGAACTGCCCGCATTGGGGGGCGAACCAGGGGTAAAAAGTGCCCGTTATGCCGGCCATGGGCGTTCATTCGATAGGAATATTGAAAAGCTTTTGACTAATTTGGCAGGCAAAAGTGATTGGTCCGCCCGGTTCAGAACAGTGATTTCTCTTATTCTTGATGGCCGGGAGCATCTTTTTGAAGGTATTTGTGAAGGCAGGATCATCCCGGAAAAAAAGGGGAACCAGGGATTTGGTTACGATCCTGTTTTTATTCCCCGGGGGGCCAGTAAAACTTTTGCAGAGATGAGTATCGAAGAAAAGTCCCATTATAGCCACAGGGCCAGGGCTATGGAAAAACTGGTAGCATTTTTGAACAATTTGTAAACAAATAGTTGAATTTGACCCCTGAACGCAACCAAAATATTCCCGAAAGCGACCTCATAAATGGGTGCATGGAAGGCAACCGGCGAATGCAGGAAGAATTGTACCGCCGTTTTTCTCCCCGCATGTATGCCGTATGCCTGCGCTATGCGGGCAGTGCTGAAGAAGCCGAGGACATATTACAGGAAGGTTTTATTAAGATCTTTAAAAAGCTCAGCAGTTTCCGGGGCGAAGGTTCGTTTGAAGGCTGGATCCGCCGCATTTTTGTGAATACGGCGATTGAACATTTCCGGCGTAAACGTTACCTGCAACCTGTAACAGAAAAAGAAGAGAATACCCTGGAAGGTAATTCGCTTTCCGCGCTAGACGGGCTGGCCGAAAAAGATATACTGGCCCTGGTTCGCCAGTTATCACCGGGTTACCGGACCGTTTTCAACATGTACGTGGTGGAAGGGTATTCGCACCGGGAGATCGGCGATATGCTGGGCATCAGTGAAGGAACAAGTAAATCGCAATTATCAAGAGCCAAAGTGATCTTACAGGACCTTGTCCGTCAACATATCGACCAGCAAAGAGAAGTGAGAACTAAGCCATGAGCAATAACTGGGTACATAAAATACAAAACTATGAACTAACGCCACCAGCCAACAACTGGGACAAAATTGCCGGCGAGCTGGACGACCTGTACCTGACCCAGCATTTCCCTTCAACTTTATATAATGCCGAAATAGCTCCCCCGGCAAATGCATGGGCTGCCATCAGTGCGGCCCTGGATGAGGTTGCCACGGTAAACCGATTTCCTGCTACTCTTTATAACCTGGAAGCTGCTCCACCTACAGCAGCCTGGGATAAGATAGAAGCTGTCTTGGACCAACAGGAAGCCATGCCCATTCCCCAACGAAAAAGAATTATTCCATTTGTTCGGTATGCAGCAGCAGCCGTCATACTTGGCGCCCTCGCTTTTGGCAGCCTGCGACTGATCAATGGTAGTTCCACCAATGAGGAAGGTCTGGCAACGGGGGTCATTCAAAATCCCGAGAATAACCAGGCAAACACGGCTCCTCCTGTTACCGATGAAAACCGATCCGAATCAACTACAGTTCCTTTAACCGATGAAGAGAACGATGTAAGAGCCCTGGAAGAAAGCAAGCATACCTATGCCAGCCTGGATGGATCGGCGCGCAAACGACTGAAAAGAGTAAACCAGGAATTTTTAGCGTTACCTGCAGATCCGATTTTGGTGGCCGCTAATTTCAACCCTGCTCATACCTATGAAGACCTGGATTGTTCCGAAGTGAATACACCTTCTTTTGCCCATCTCAATTCTTCCATAGATATTGCCGGGCGTTATGCCCTGTTAATGACACCAGACGGCCATGTAATTCGTATTTCCAAAAAACTGGGTGAACTGGTATGCTGTGTTTCAGGCGAAGAACAGGATGATCAGTGTGTGGACCAGCTGAAGAAATGGCGTCAAAAAATCGCCGATTCACCTGTCGCTCCCTCTCCGGGTAATTTCATGGATATCCTGGACCTGCTGCATACGCTAAAAGATGGC
>DASUMO010000194.1:0-9490 GCA_036277695.1 Chitinophagaceae bacterium | reverse complement strand
CAGGTAGCTTTGAATGACTTCCACCTCATCCATGGTGTACTCGTGTTCACCTTCAGCGGAATTGATATTGATCAGGATCCATTTTGCGCCACGGATATCATTGTCATTGAGCAGTGGTGAATTCAGGGCTTCTTCAATAGCCCGGTGAGCCCGGTTCTCCCCGGCAGCTTCAGCATTTCCCAGGATAGCCACACCACCATTGCGCATCACGGTGCACACATCAGCAAAGTCAACATTGATCTGTCCCGTGCTGTTGATCACATCTGTTATACATTTAGCCGCCGTGGCAAGTACATTATCTGCCCGTTCAAAGGCTTCTCTCATCTTCAGGTTGCCAAACTGGTGGCGCAGTTTATCATTACTGATCACCAATAGTGTATCAACATATCCTTTCAGCGTTTTAATTCCTTCTTCGGCCTGCAATTGACGCTTTCTCCCTTCATAGGCAAAGGGTGTGGTAACGATCCCAACTGTCAGGATACCGAGATCTTTACAGATTTTGGCTATAATAGGTGCTCCACCCGTACCGGTACCGCCACCCATTCCGGCTGTAATAAATGCCATCTTGGTATTGACTTCCAGGATGCGTTTTATTTCTTCGAGTGATTCCTCTGTTGCCTGCCGGCCAATATCGGGATTGGCTCCCGCACCCAGGCCCTGGGTAAGATGTGGCCCCAACTGTACCCGGTTTGGGATACTGCTATTTGCCAGCGCCTGGGCATCGGTATTACAGATAATGAAGTTGACACCGTCAATCTGCTGGCTAAACATATGGTTAACCGCGTTGCCGCCGCCGCCACCTACACCGATTACTTTCAGGATAGATGATTTTTCTTTAGGCAGATCAAAATGTATCATAGTGTTTGAATTTAAAGCCCTCGCTCTATCTCCCCGGAGGGAGACTTGGGAAGACCATGTTTATACTATTAAATCGTTTTACTGGAAGTGAATAAAGAACATTTTAAAAAATGGGGTTACAGTCAGGGACTTTACAAATGTTTATCCTCTTCTTCTTTAAACAGATCGATAATTCCATCTTTGAATTTTCCCCAGAAATTGCTGAGCCCCCTTCTTTGTTTAACCCTGTCTTCCGCAACAGCCGACTCCCCGGTTGTTACCAATTCCTCTTCCGTGTTACGTTTTAAACCATCGGGAACATCCACTTTACGGTATTCTTTTTCAAACTGCTTGCGATTGTGTTCATAATCGTCATAGCCTTTCAGGATAAGACCGATACAGGTAGAATAAGTAGGTTTGGCCAATTCTTCAATATGACCAGCCGCCAGGTGTTCATTGGGGAATCCAATGCGGGCAGGCAAACCGGTAACATATTCTGTAAGTTGGATCAGGTGTCTCAATTGAGAACCGCCACCCGTTAGTACTACTCCCCCATTAAGTGCTTTATTATCCAGCCCGACCTGCTTGAGGTGATAGGTTACAAAGTCCATGATCTCGCTCATGCGGGCCTGTATGATATTGGCCAGGTTCTTAACACTGATCTCTTTGGCCGGCATACCCCGTAAACCAGGGATGGTGATATAGGCATTGGCTTTGGCCTCATTAGCCAGGGCAGACCCGAATTGTACTTTCATAGCCTCCGCCTGTGTTTTCAACACCCCGAGACCGGTTTTGATATCATTGGTAATATTTTCACCGGCAAATGGAATAACCGCTGTGTGTTTTAATATTCCCTCATAGAAAACAGCTAGATCGGTAGTTCCGCCACCAATATCCACGATGGCTACACCGGCTTCCAGGTCTTCCTGTCCCATTACAGCCGAAGAAGAAGCCAGTGGTTGCAAAACCAGGTCTTTTGTATGTAAACCCGATTTCTCCACACTCCTGTTGATATTCCGGATGGCGTTTTTGTCGCCGGTGATAATATGGAAATTGGCCCCAATCTTCACACCGCCATATCCAATTGGATTGGGGATGTTCTGAAAATTATCGACTGTAAATTCCTGCGGAATTACGTCAATGATCTGGTCGCCGGCCGGAATATATGTTTTATACTGGTCTTCGATCAACTGATCGATCTCGCGCTGCGTGATCTCTTCATCGGTTTTTTGTCTCACGATATCACCACGGGTTTGCAGGCTTTTGATATGATGACCCGCAATACCTACATAAACCTCGTTCACTTCCAGGTTAGGATTAGAAGCAAAGCAATTTTCGAGTGCGGTTTTGATAGCCTTGATCGTTTCATCGATATTCAGCACCTGGCCATGCTTCACTCCATTGGAGTTGGCTTTACCAAAACCCAGGATCTCCAGCTTGCCATATTCATTTTTGCGGCCGGCAATTACTGCGATCTTGGTTGTCCCGATATCAAGACCTACAATAATGGGTTGTTCGTTGTTCATAGATGTTGTTTTTAGTTGTTGTTTTATCGAAAGAGTTTATTCCAATTTGCGTTGAACCGTTTTTACTTTCATAATCATTGTTCATTTCTCGAAGGCATTAGCGCCTTGGGTTTCTTTTTAGTTGTTGCCGATGATAAAGAAGAATTCACAGGGTTGGGACCGGGTTCCCGCTTAACCGGCGGGGCGGGTTTATTAAGGCTAGTGGCCGGTAAATCATTTTTACTGGTTTCAGCTGGCTGGGTGGCCGCTTTCCGGGTCACAGGTATCATCCTCATGAGCGAATCGTTTTGCATATCCCGGGCCAGCTGCAATAATTTTTCAACATTGCGGCGGAGTAATACGGAATCCACTTTGGAAACTTTACCTTTTACTCCTATCACCTGGCCGGCATACTGTACGTCAATCGTTTCATACTTTTCGAAACCGGTTTTACTGAGGATATTGCGGTAAAAGATGAAGAGCCGCCTGAACTTAGCCTCCAGGTCCCGGCCTGCTCCCAGTTTAACCGTATGATTGCCCACAACCGGTACCATTTCAAACTCCCTTTCTGGAGTAATATCCATTTGTGAAACCTGCGAAGACCAGAAAGAATCGTTCTGTATAAACTCCGCAGCAAGTTTTACTTCATGCAGGAGTTCGCGATCCCGTTTTGAAACTATTTTCCTAACGGGAAACCCGGTAAATACAGGCACTCTTGCAGTCACCCTGTCCGATACGGGCATTTGTTTCTCTTCAGCATCAATATAAAAAGTGCGGCCAGTGCGGGTGAAGATCCTTGCCAACGGTTGTCTTTCCGTCACCGTTACATGCAACACATCATTATTATCAAAATACAATTCAGCGTCCCTGATCCATACATTATCTTCCAGCAACTCTTCCAGTTTCATGAGGTCAAAGGAGGCCATGGGCTGGTCCTTAAGTTTTCCTTTTGTACCGGCAGTTAATAAACGGGTGATCTCTTTTTTATCAATAAATGGTTTTTCATTGCCTCCTTTGATGGTAATGATATAATTGCTGCAGCGTTCATTTTTTTGCTTCCGGATCGCAGCCGCCAGCAGGGTTACCATTCCGGCACCAATGGCCAGCCAAACTGCGATGAATAGTATTTTTCGTATGGTTTTTCCCGTATTCACTTTAATTAGCTTCAATGATTTTTTTAATCGGTTCCACCAGCGTATCTATATCCCCTGCCCCGGCAGTTATCAATAATTCCCGGTCTCCTTTTTTCCATTTTTTACCGAAGACATTACTGATCCAGTCCATCAACTCGCTTTTTGTTTTGACACTTTTTTGTTTATTCTTCATTCTTCCAAGTATCATCTGGCTTTCGACCCCCTGGATCGCTACCTCCCGGGCCGGGTAAATGGGGAGCAGGATCACCTCATCAGCCAGGTCCAGCACCGCTGCGAAACCATCGGCATGATCCCTGGTCCGGGTGTAGAGATGAGGTTGAAAAATCACGGTGCATTTCCGCTCTTTAAATAAACCTCTTGCTCCATTGATCAAAGCCCTTAATTCTTCGGGGTGATGCGCATAATCGTCCACAAAAACCATGTTTTCATTTTTCACTATGTACTCAAATCGTCTTTTCACTCCCCGGAATGCTTCTACCGCTGCTTTAATCTTACCCTTGTCAATACCCAAAGAACTGGCGATCCTGATGGCCGCGATCGCATTTTCAACGTTGTGAAGGCCGCCCATATGCAGTTTTACATTTTCCAGCCTTCCTTCAATCATCACTGCATCGAATTCATAACTGCCATTCATCATCCTGATATTAGTCGCATATACATCTGCCTCTTTGTTTTGAAGACTATAGGTCAGGTGATGATCAGCTGTTAACTCTTTCCCCCTGGCCAAATCCAACTTTCTAATCAGCATACCCCCGGGTCTTATTTTCCTGCTGAAATCAATGAAAGCGTTTTCCATCGATTGAGCGGTGCCATAAATATCCAGGTGATCCGCATCCATGGAAGTAATAATGGCCATATCGGGATCCAGTTTCAAAAAACTCCGGTCATATTCATCAGCTTCCACCACGCAAACATTCCGCTCACTGCTCCAGAAATTCGTTCCATAGTTCACCGCGATACCACCCAGGAAAGCATTGCAACCAAAACCACTGTAACGCAACAAATGCGCAACCATCGTCGTAATCGTCGTCTTGCCATGGGTGCCTGCTACACAGATATTAAAAGAACTCGTTGTTATGATCTGCAATACATCACTCCGCTTGACCACTTTGTAATCATTTTGCTGGTAAAACAGCAATTCCCGGTGTTCTTTGGGAATAGCGGGTGTATACACTACCAGGTCCGCATCCCGGGGCACTTCATCAGGTTTCTCTTCATAGTGAACTGCAATACCACTCGCTTCCAGCTCCCTTGTCAAAGCAGTCGGTGTTTTATCATAGCCGCTTACTTTTGCGCCTTTTGAATGAAAAAACCTGGCAACCGCACTCATCCCTATCCCCCCGATCCCAATAAAGTAAACCCTGCCTTCCCAGCTTCCGCCCCAGGGAGAGGAGAATTCCTTTTCTATTTTACTCAGGTCCATCATCCGGCATTTACTTTCAACCCCCCAAAGGGGGAATTCATAAGGACAGTATTTTGAACAATCATAGCCCTGGTACGCATACTGCGAAGTGCAGGGAAATATTATGGATCCGTTCAACTGATCAATTTCAATACCTCTTCCGCAATTTTTGAATCGGCATCAGTAATGGCCAGGCCCGCGATATTCGACATTAATATCTGTTGCCGGCTTTCATCCTTTGCCAGTTCAATGACCAGGGGCACCAATTTCTCCACCGCCTCACTATCCTTAATCATCAGCGCCGCATTTTTATCAACCAGCTGTCTTGCATTAACGGTTTGGTGATCCTCCGCGGCAAACGGGTAAGGCACAAACACAACCGGCTTTTTCACCACGCACAACTCAGCCACCGTCATCGCCCCGGCCCGGGCTACCACAATATCTGCCGCCGCATACGCATAGTCCATTTGGGTTATAAAATCATTCACCCATACCGATTTATTTTCCACCACCCTTTCAGCGGCTTTAGCTGCGTAAGGTTTACCTGTTTGCCATACCAGTTGTAGCCCAGCATTCATCAGTGCATCAAAATTCCTGTCAATGGCTTCATTAATAGTCTTGGCACCCAGGCTACCTCCTACTACCAGCACAGTTTTTTTATTTTCTTCGAGTGAAAAAAATCGAAGTCCTTCTGCCCTGCTGACCCCCGATGCTGCAATAACGGCCCGTACAGGATTGCCGGTAACGAGGATCTTTGCGGCCGGGAAAAATTTTTCCATTCCCCCTGTACCGGTAAACACCCGGGTGGCTTTCTTTCCCAGCATCATATTGGATTTGCCGGCAAAAGAATTCGATTCATGGATAAAGCTGGGAATACCTTTCGCCTGGGCATAGCGTAATACAGGAAAACTGGAATAACCTCCTACGCCGATTACAGCATCCGGTTTAAACTGGTCAAGTATTTTCCTTACCTGGAAAAAACTTTTGATCAGCTTAAATGGCAAGCCAATATTTTTTATCAAAGAACTACGGTTAAACCCTGCAATGTCCAACCCCTCGATCCGATAACCGGCCTGGGGTACTTTCTCCATTTCCATTTTTCCCCGGGCGCCTACAAAAAGAATATCGATACTCTCGTCCTTTTTCTTCAGGGCATTGGCAATGGCGATCGCCGGGAAAATATGCCCGCCCGTTCCTCCACCTGCTATGATAATTCGCTTGCTCATTGCCCATTGGACATTTCCTTCCTGCCCTCCAGTTGTTCCACATTTCTTGCTACACTTAAAATGATCCCGATAGCCAGGCAGGTAAATATGAAACTGGTTCCGCCCATACTTACCAGGGGTAGCGTTACACCTGTAACCGGGAATAAATTCACTGTGACCGCCATATTCGCCATGGCCTGTATGGCCAGTGTAAAACTGAGTCCCAATGCCAGGAATGCACCAAATGCATAAGGACATCGCTTGAACAGGCGGATACAGCGGTATAAGAACACTAAATAGATAAACACGATAAATGCTCCACCCAGCAACCCATACTCTTCCATTATTATAGCATAGATAAAGTCATTATAAGCCTGGGGCAGGTAATCGCGGGTCGTGCTGTTACCGGGACCCACTCCAAACACACCACCCTTCGCTATGGCGATTTTGGCCTGGTTTACCTGGTACATTTCATCATTGTCGGCGGCCTTGCTGCCATACATAAAATTTTCTACCCGGCTGATCCAGGTTTCAACCCTTGCGAATAAACCTGAAGAAGCAGCCTGGCCTGTTTCCACTTCTTCCTCTGTTGCTGAAGCCGATGAATGACGCACCATCGCGGAAATAACCAGGAAAAGAATGGGGATCATGGCGATACCAATGGTTACCAGGATATGTTTGGCCCTGGCCCTGCCTATAAATAAAAGCATCAGGCAGCTGGCTCCAAGCAGCAATGCTGTGGAAAGATTGGCGGGTGCGATCAGCATACAGGTAATGGCTACCGGTGTCATTACCGGGAGAAAACCCTTTTTGAAATCCTTGATCACATCCTGCTTTTTACTCATCAGCCTGGCCAGGTACATGAATAGAGCAAGTTTGGCCAAATCGGATGTTTGCATCGTAAGATTCAATATCGGTAGCCGGATCCAGCGGCTGCCCTCATTCATTCGCACGCCAAAAAACAAGGTGTAAGCCAGGAGTGGTATTGAAAGCAGGAAAACGATCTGGGCAACCCTGGAATAAACAGTATAGTTCACCAGGTGGGCGAAGTAAATAACCAGCAGTCCAACAATAATAAATACGACCTGTTTGAACAGGTAAACTTCTGTATTGCCCTTATAGTTTTTATATGCCAGAGAACCCGTTGCACTGTAGACGGCCAGCAAGGAGACCATGGTCAACAAAATGACCAGTGCCCATATCACTTTATCACCTTTGGTCTTACTCGCCAGGTTGCTGAAAGGGCTTTGACTGACTGGTATGTTGATTGACTGTGACATTTTGTAATGATAGCTGTTAGCGCGAGCTGCGAGCTTTTTCTTTGCTTAATTTTCTACATACAATAATTTACCCCCTACTCACAATTCACCGCTCACTATTCACCATTCACTTCTCACAATTCTTTCACCGCATGCTTAAACTGGTTGCCCCTGTCTTCATAATTCTTGAACAGGTCGAAACTGGCGCAAGCCGGGCTTAAGAGGACTACATCCCCTTTTTCGGAAAAATGAAAGGCAGCATGTACGGCTTCCAAGGCGCTGCCGGTGTTTACGATAGGGCTAACTATGTTACCAAATGCTTCATGGATCTTCCGGTTATCGGTACCCAGGCAAATGATGGCTTTTACTTTTTCTTTTACCAGGTCTTCGATCAAACTGTAATCATTTCCTTTATCCACCCCGCCCAGTATCAGGATGGTGGGTTTGGTCATACTTTCCAGCGCATACCAGGTACTGTTCACATTGGTGGCCTTGCTGTCATTGATGAATTCCACGCCACGGATAGTGGCTACATGTTCCATACGGTGTTCCAGGCTCTGGAAATTCTGTACGGCATCGCGGATCTTTTCCTTGCGGATGTCCAGGATGGTTGCTGCTACACAGGCTGCCATAGTATTATACTGGTTATGTTTTCCTTTTAATGCAAAATCATAGACACTCATGCTTGTGTAATCCTGGCCGGTTCTTACGTACATGTCCCCGTCTTTGATAAACGCTCCATTGGGTAGTTCCTTTTTCATACTTATTGGCAGTTGGTTAGATTGAATGTTAAAGCCGATAACGGACGGCTGTTTAATGTATTTCATAGTTACTTCATCATCGTAGCAGTAGATGAAATGATCATCGGGCTGCTGGTTCATTGCGATCCGGAATTTGCTCCGGATATAATTTTCAAAATTGTATTCGTAACGATCCAGGTGATCCTCGGTGATATTGGTCAGGATTGCTATCTCCGGCCGGAAACCCTTAATGTCATCCAACTGGAAACTGCTGATCTCTGCTACATAAAGTTGTTTGGGATCCTGGGCAACCTGCCGGGCAAATGAATACCCAATATTACCCACCATCGCTACATCCAATCCCGCCGACTGGCAGATATGGAAGGTTAACGCGGTGGTGGTTGTTTTTCCATTACTCCCGGTAATTGCCACAATCTTACTCTCACCCTTAAATCGCCAGGCCAGTTCGATTTCACTGATAACCGGGATACCTTTCTTCCGGATCTTTTTTACCAGTTCATTCTTTTCCGGGATACCCGGGCTTTTCACGATCTCATCAGCCTGGAGAATCCGCTTTTCATCATGTTGTTCTTCCTCGAAACGGATCCCCGCGATGTGTAGCTCGTTACGATAATTTTCTTTCAAAGAACTTCCATCAGAGAGAAAACAGTCATAGCCCTGTTGCTTCGCGAGCAGCGCGGCACCTACGCCGCTTTCACCCCCTCCCAATATGACCATTCGTTTGCTCATAAAACATCCTCGTATGTACGGAATGTTGGTTTTTCACAAGCATTAGTTTTGAATAAACTGCACCACAATACGGTTTGGACCAGAACGTCAGGTTTTCAACAGGATTTGGACGGGACGGGGGTTTTTCAATAATTCGTTCGCCTTTTCACGCTTCACGGCTCACGATTCATGATTATCTCAATTTCAATGTTGCAATGCTCATGATTACCAGCAGTACGGTCACAATCCAAAACCTTGTCACGATCTTCGCCTCATGCAGTCCTTTTTTCTGGTAATGATGATGAAGAGGACTCATTAAGAAAATTCTCCGGCCTTCTCCATATTTCTTTTTTGTATACTTGAAATAAGCGACCTGTGCCATCACACTCAGGTTCTCCACCAGGAATACCCCGCAAAAAATGGGGATCAATAATTCCTTGTGCACGATAATGGCAATTGCTGCGATGATACCACCCAGTGTGAGGCTGCCGGTATCGCCCATAAAGACCTGCGCGGGATACGAATTATACCAGAGAAATCCTACACAGGCACCCACCATAGCCGCGATAAAGACTGATAATTCACCGAGGTTGGGTATATACATGATGTTCAAATAATCCGCGAAAAAAAAGTTACCGCTGGCATAGGCAAATATGCCC
>DASUMO010000193.1:0-7481 GCA_036277695.1 Chitinophagaceae bacterium | reverse complement strand
GTAGAGCAGGTAATCGGCGGTACGTTGCCGCACCTGGCTTTTCGCTATCCGTAATTTGTTCCGAACGGGGTTAAAGGCATCGCGGCTGGCATCTTCCTGGAAACTGATCACGAATTCCTTGCCCAATACCATACTGACCTGTTCGGTTTCAACAGTCTTTTTCTGGGGATTGAAGTAAAGCATGTTCAAAAGGCAGTACATCACTCCTTCCACCTCATCCATCTTCGGACGCTGGTCCATGCTCAGGATATCTTCCATGATCAGCGGATGGATATCGAAATGCGTACAAATGGTTTCAACATCTGCTTTGCGTAAACCGTCAATATTGATCCAGCTGATTTTCCCTGAATCACGGTAAGCTAAAGCCTCTTCTATATTGTCCAGCTTTTTTTCCCTTAGCAGGTCCACGTCGTAATCGTAGACCGTAACGAATATTTCAGCCGCCTCCTCCCTTTCTGAAATAATGGTAGGATTGACCGACAGGATCTCCTTGGTGCGCGTGGTTCCAAAGAGGTTGGGCAGGTATAAATACTTAAGGTATTTTTCCGGTCGCAGCTTTACGTTCATTCAGGCAAGTTAGAAAAAAATGCTCATCCGGGCCGGGACTAAACTTCTATGAAAAGTCCCGGTCTCAGGATATAAATGCGCAATATGAAAACAACCGCCATCGTACTGCTTTTTTTGGTTGGGATCTTATCAACAGCCCGCGCTCAATACGTTAGAGTGCAAATTGGATTTCCATCCGGCACCCATGTTCATGCACATGGTCCCCGTCCGCATGCCGGGTCCGTTTGGATCGGCCCGGAATGGCAATGGAGAGGTGGTCAATATGTAGTAGTCCCGGGTTATTGGGCAAGACCAAACCGTCATGGAGCTGTTTGGATCCCCGGTCACTGGAAACATAGCCGCCGGGGATATCGCTGGATTCCCGGCCACTGGCGATAAAAATTACCTGGTGAAATATTGATTGGGTTTTCAAACAAAAACCCCGTCTCCTGAAAAGGAACGGGGTGTTTTGCCTGGTGAAAGAGAATATAGCAAAACTATTTAGGCGCTGCTATGGGAGCATTGCTGCTCCACTGGTCACGATGCATTTTCCATTTTCCGTTTTCTTCTTTCCATAACACGATGAATTTTCCTTTTTCAAATAAGCGGGCGCTATCTCCGTATAATTCGTAACTGCCCGTTTCAATTACTCCTTCTTTGCCACCTATCACTTCTTCGGTAGTTAATTGAATGTCCCTTACTCCCATTTGGTAACCGCCGCGAAAGAATGCAGCAATACCCTCCTTTCCACAAATTCGATCTGCATTCGGCGGGTTAATACAGGCATCATTTGTATAGCAATTGAGGAATGTGGCAGAGTCATTGTTTGCAAAACAACGACCATACAGCGCATTGCTGGCAGCGATCTGGGCTTTTACCGAATCAAGGCTGAAGCCGGAAGCTGTTGCTGATTCTTTGTCAGAAACGGAATCGTTACAGGAATAGAAGGCTAGTAGCGCGGCAGCGCAAAGACTTAATACAAGCGGTTTCATGGTGGCTGATTTACCGCAAGTTCGTGGCAGGAACAGCAGGGAACAATACCAGATACAGGGTATTTTCTACCTATCAGCAGGACCGGCCGGTACTAACCAGGCTTCCAGCTGACTTCTATCCTGTTATTATCAGGGTCCAGGGTTTCAAATTCAAAATAACCATCGCCGGTAAAGCGGGGACCACTGAGTATGGGAAAGCCATTGCTTTCTAACTCAACTGATTTGTTCTCCACCTCTTCTTTGGACCCCGCCCCAAAAGCAATATGGATCAAACCCAGATGTTGATGTTTTACAGTATCGTTGGCATTGGAAGGTACCCCGTTCATTTTCATGATCTCCAGCCGGGCGCCGGATGGGAACCCCAGGAAATAGCTTTCAAAATTCTTCCGGGGGTTGCTATATTTTTCATTCGCAACAGCGCCGAAATACCTGCAATAAAAGTCCTTGAGTTTCTCAAGATCATTGGTCCAGATGGCTACATGTTCTATATGCATGGAAAAGAATTAAAACAGAATCACTGCCCGTGTAAAAATAGAGCAGATTTAATTTCCACGATGAAGAATTGGACAGAAGACCGTAATTGTTAAATATTTAATTATATGATGAACGAATTTGGCCGGAAGGGGAATTAATGCAGCTTTGCTCAAAGTTTTCGATGAAAGGATTCTTACTCTTCGCAGGAATTATTTTTTCGGTCCTGGCGCTCAATGGCCAGGCTATACGCCTTGCTACCTACCAGTATGCTGAAAACAACAGGATTCATAATATACAACCCCTGGCCGACCATTTAGGTAAGAACTATGGCTATAAAGTGCAGGTAAAGAGCTATGCAACTGTGCACGAATTCATAAAAGCGATCCGGCAAAATGAGGTAGATATTGCTTTGATCAATACGTTTGGTTATTTATTGCTGGAAGCACCGGGAACCGGCTACCCCATGCAGCCGGTAACAGCACTGGAAGTAAAACAGGATGCGCGGGATAATTATAAAACAGCCATTTTGGTATCGGCGGGTTCAGGTACGAAGGAACTAAAAGATATAATTAAGCAGGCAAGCGCAGAGACGCTTGCCCTTGTCAGCCCCGGATCTACCTCGGGTAACCTGGTACCAAGGCTGGCATTGGCAGAGGCCGGGATACCTGAACCTGAGAAAACTTTTAAGTCAGTCATATATACCCGGACGCATGCCGCTGCTATAGATGCCCTGCTGGAGGGTAAGGCCCAGGTAGCGGCTATGGGATTTACAACCTATGAATCCTTTAGGAAAAGTGATACTGCGGGCGGCCAACAGGTAAGAACGATCTGGCTGTCGCCTGAAATACCACTCGGCCCCGTACTTTTTAACAAGCGTTTTAGCAGCGTGGTGGGTAATGAATTACTGCAGGCATTCCTGGGATTAAAGGATAAGGATCCTGCAGCTCTTGAGGCTATCAAGGCGGGATGGAGCGAGGCCAGGCAATCCACGCATTTTATCCCGATCAACCGGTCCTATTATGATTCTTTCAAAAAGAACCTGGGCCGGGACAAAGACCTGGAAAGAATTCTGCAGCAATTCCTGGAGTAGTGTCGGAATCATTCCGGATGAATTATTTTTAAAACCTGGTTTAAAAGAACAGGATGCATTATGAATATTAAAGCCATCGCATTCGATGCAGACGATACATTATGGGTAAATGAGCCCTATTTCCAGGAGATTGAAAAAAAATTTTGTGCCCTGCTTGAAGATTACCTGCCCGTGCATACCCTGGCACAGGAACTTTTCAAAACCGAAATGCAAAATCTCTCACTTTATGGTTACGGGGTAAAAGGTTTTATGCTTTCCATGGTAGAGACAGCCCTGCGGGTGTCCAACAATACCGTGAACCACGAAGTGATCGAAAAAGCGATTGGCTATGGAAAAGACCTGTTGGAAAAACCCATTGAACTATTGGATGGTGTGGAAGAAGTGCTGCATTCATTAAAAGGGCATTACAGGCTGGTAGTAGCTACCAAGGGCGACCTGCTGGACCAGGAGCGGAAACTGAAAAAATCAGGTCTCGAACATTATTTTCATCATATTGAGATCATGAGCGATAAACAGGAAGCGGACTACCGTAAGCTGATCCGGCACCTGGATATTAAACCCGAAGAATTCCTCATGTTGGGAAATTCAATAAAATCAGATGTGTTACCCGTGCTGGCCATCGGCGGGCATGCCGTCCATATTCCCTATCACAGCCTTTGGGCACATGAACACGTAGAGCATGAAGTAGAGCATCCCAACTTCAGGCAGGTGGAGCATATGAAAGAGATCATCTCCTTTTTACTTTAGGAGAAAAGAAAGGGCTATAGTTTCTCATAAAGTGCTCTCAGCTTTTCCCGGGTCATGATTTTTTCCCAGTCTTTTCCCAGGGCATTTTCCCAAAGCGGTTTCATACCCATTGATACATTGATCATTTTTTCAAAATCATCCTCACTCAATCCCTTGCAGATGCCGCCTGGAATTTCAATCTTATTTTTTTCGACCATGTATTTGAATTCTTTTACACCGGCCGGGTAATATTCTTCCAGTTGATTCATAACAATGCAGTTCCCGATACCATGTTTGGTACCAAGCAGGTAACTGAGCCCATAGCTTACTGCATGCGCCACACCTACCTGGGAATAGGCTATGCTCATGCCGCCGGCATAGGAAGCCATCATTAGCTGGTCATCGCTTTCCTCATCCCATTGTTGTTTTTCCACGAACACTTTGCGGCAAAGCTCCAGGGCTTTCTCACCATAACTCTTGCTGAATTCATTCAGGTAAGTACCTTCCAGGCTTTCAATACAATGGATATAACAATCCATACCGGTATAAAATCGTTGGTTGACCGGGGCGTTGACGGTGAGTTCGGGATCAAGCACAATTTGGTCAAAGGGAGTGAAATCGGAATTCATCCCCAGTTTTTTGCTGGGCCCCGTCAGCACTGTTGTCCTGGATACTTCGGCGCCCGTACCACTGAGGGTGGGGATACCCGCTTTGTACACACCGGGAAATTTAACCAGGTCCCAGCCCTGGTAATCTGCCGATGAACCGGGATTATTCATCATTAGTGAAACAGCCTTGGCCAGGTCCAGGCTGCTGCCACCCCCAATACCAATAATGCCGCTCACCATCCCGAATTCCTGTTTTAATTCAGCAGCGAGTTTATCAACATAACTTGTCTTCGGCTCATAAGTTACATCAGCATATATGATCTTATCGTTACCGCGCAAAGGGATGCGGCCCGCCAGGGCCCGGCCTTCAAAAAAATGATCGAGCAGGAAGATCATCGGCTGGCCTTTCCTGCGGTGGGGGGCCAGGATCTCATCGAGCTGGTTAAAACTGCCACGGCCATAAACCACGTACCCCACCATCTTGAAATTGCGAAACTTCATGCTCAATTATTTGAGAGGCGAAGATAGTGACTTCGAAAAAGTATACGAACCCCCCTCGGGTTTTGCCGGTCGATATATTGTGAAAGAGCTGGGTTAAAGTTTCGCTCTTTTCTCCTCCTCTTCTACCTGCTGTCTTAATTTTGCTTTCTCTTCCAGTGCTTCTTTAACAATGGTTTTAAACTCCGGGTCATTCCGCAGATTATCGAACAGGGGGTCAATTTGTATGAGATAAGGCATCCCCCAGGCCCAATGTTCGTTTTTAGCCGAGGCATTTAGCAGGCGGTAAGCTTCTGTTTTATTACCCAAAAACGCATGGATTCCTGCCATATCATAACCGCCAAACCGGAAACGACCCAATGAGTCGGCTTTCTTGTAGTACTGAATAGCGTTATTAAATAATTTCATAGCTTTTTCTTTTTGACCCGTTTTCCAAAGTGCGAGCGCCAATCGATGGGTATTGGAAATATCGCGCGATTGAAG
Source organism: Chitinophagaceae bacterium (assembly GCA_036277695.1). Lineage (GTDB taxonomy): Bacteria > Bacteroidota > Bacteroidia > Chitinophagales > Chitinophagaceae > CADEDV01. The sequence continues at coordinate 2,064 of DASUMO010000193.1, read as the reverse complement.
GGCAAGTCTTCTCCAAAATTCATTATAAATTTCCAGGCCTTTTACCCAGTCTTTTTTGTGTATACAATAGACTTCCGCTATATGGTAAAGGGCAGAACCCGTACTATCAGCCCTGAACCATTTATACCCGTATTCAATGGCTTTATCGGCTTCGGCCTTTCGGTTATAGATTACCGTCAATGTCCAGAGGGCTTGGGTATTGGCCGTTGTATTTTCTTTCTGGGCCAGCACCTTATTGGCCATTTCTATGGCCTTTTCAAAATCGCAAATATTCAGGTATGCAAGCGACAGGTCATTATATACAGCGGGCGTCCATACCGACAACGGATCAAGCGCTATTGTTTTCCTGAGATAACGGATCGACCGGACCGGGTCATAATAAAGGTTCATACCCGCCTTGCCCATGGCCCAGTTGCTGTAATAGTGATTCGGTTTCAGGTGGAGCGCCTTTTCGAGATAATCCAGCGCCAGCTCTTTATTACCCACATGCGAATAATAATCACCCAGTAGTACCATTGCGTCCACAGCATTTGGGTCAATAGTCAAGGCCTTTCTGCAAAAGAAAAGCACTGAATCCATAAAGGTTGGTTTCAAATACTCCTCCCGGTAGCGGGCGCGCCAATAAGCATTAGCTTTTATTACATAGGCTTCGGCAATATTCGAATCCAGATCCAGCGCCCGGTTGCACAGGGCCTGTATTTGTTCATACGCCGAGCTGGGCGGGGCGATAGCATAGGAATAATTAACAAATTTCACCTGCGCATCATAAAAGGCATCCAGGGCTTTTGCATTGGTCGTTACCACCCTTGCTATCCGGTTTTGTTCTTCCGGTGAAATATTGACCCGCAGTGCCTCCGCAATTTTCTGAGCGATCTCTTCCTGCAGGGAAAAAATGTTGACCATCTCACCCCTGAAATCATCAGTCCACACCTGACGGCCAGTAACCGCATCTACCAGGGTAGCAAATACTTTCACCTGGTCTTTGTCGCGGAGAACACTACCCGATACCAGGTATTGCACCGCCAATTCGTTGGCAATTTCCTTTGTTGTCAGCCTGGTATCACGGAATTTTTCCATGGATTGGGGAGCAATGGTGAGTAGTTCATGCATCCAGCCCAGGTTTTTTTGCAGCTCCAGCGTTACACCCGTGCAAAAAGGTTCATTCTCCTCTTTATTCACGCTGATATTTTTAAAAGGAAGTACAGCAACGGATCGCTCTTTTACAGATATACCCGGTTTATTAAAGTAGCGGGCATAAAGAAAAATGGAACTGGCGAATAAGATCATACTGATGACCGAAGCAAAAACTACCCGCCCCCATTTTCTTTTTTTTAGCACCCGGCTGTTATTATTTCCCGGGCTTTCTTCTTTTTGTACTCCCATAGCCCAGGCAATCAGCAACACGATAGGTAATCCCGCCAGGGCAATTACCACCACCAGGGAAAACGTGAGGGCCGGCATATGCAAGCCGTGTACAATGGCTTCGGCAAAATGAATGACCATAAGGGCAGTTCCCAGGTATATCAAAGCTATATTGAGATACCTGTATTTTTTTAACCACCGCAAAAAAAGGGAGTCGGGGGCGTTCGACATACTGGGAACGATTGTTCCAAAAATTACCAAATCTTCAGTAAACTAAAAACTAGAGTAATTTTTCAGCCCTTTCCAGGTCTTCCGGGGTATCGATCTCAATCCCCATATAATCCACTATCACCATGCGCAGGGGGATGCCATTCTCCAAATAACGAAGGCATTCAATTTTTTCGGCTGCTTCCAGTGGCGTAATCGTCCAGCGGGTGAAATCGAGCAACGCTTTTTTCCGGAATGCATACACGCCAATATGCTCATAGTAAGTGATGGGTGCATTCCTGTCTCTCGGGTAAGGAATTACAGACCGGCTGAAGAAGAGCGAGTTCATATTTTTGTCAACCGCAACCTTCACAAAATTGGGGTCTTCAATATCTTTTTGTTCCGTGATCACTTGCATCAGGGAGGCTACCTGTACTGTAGGATCCTCGAATTGACGAAGCAGGGCGGCGAGCGGCGCGGTTTTTACAAATGGCG
>DASUMO010000192.1:0-4814 GCA_036277695.1 Chitinophagaceae bacterium | reverse complement strand
GGCGGACCATGATCATTTTACCGTCATCTGTCACAGGAAGAGCAGTAACCCAGGTGGGAAATTCGTAAACATAATAGGGATCCACGATCTTCCCACCCGGAGTAAGACAGCGGTCTTTCCTGACTTTGAACCAGAGATCATTGAAGAGATATTCTGACGATAGTATTTTCCACTTCATATTTCCCAGTTCATTAAATCCATTTCATCCTTTCGCGCAAACCGGTTATATGCGCCACATGGTGTTTACCATGCCAGGCATACATACCGAGCAATGTCCATAGCCGCATTACTTTTTTCTGTTCCGGATGAAAGACAGTGCGATTATTCCAGTCATTATCGGAAATATATTTCAGCGACTCGTGCCAGCGTGCATGAAGGGCATGGAGCAGGGTCAATGAAATAGTGATAGGCAATTTTTGCACATCATTCATCTCGGCCCATAATTTTTCTTCATAGGTCTTGATGGTAGGATTGTCTTCTGAAAGCGCCAGCTTGAAACGGCAATAGGCATTAATATGACTGTCCGCCACATGGTGCACTAATTGGTGAACCGTCCAGCCGCCTTCACGATAGGGTGTTTGCAATTGTGTTTCATCGAGGTAAATCACGGCCTGTTCCAGTTGCAGGGGCAGGAACTTGAGATCGGCCAGCCATTCGATTTTCTTTTCAATCGAGAAAGGCTGAGGTTCATAACGGCCGATTGGATAACGCAAATCGATAGTCATGGTTGCCATACTTTATTATTTTATGATATTGAGCAGTTCAATTTCAAATACCAGTGTTGAACCACCGGGTATATCCGAACCGGCTCCCCGGTCACCATAGGCCAGGTCGGAGGGGATCCACAAACGCCAGTGGCTGCCTTCTTTCATCAGTGGCAACGCAATCTGCCAACCTTTGATCAGCGAACGAAGAGGTGCCGAAAAAGGCTGGCCTCTTTTAAACGAATTGTCAAACTCTTTCCCGTCCAGCAGGGTACCTTTATAATGCGCCCTTACGGTATCGCTTATGCCGGGTTGATTTCCACTCCCCTCTTTCAACACAAGATACTGCAGGCCTCCTTCCAATTCCACTACACCGGCGTTTTGCTTATTCGCTTCCAGGAAGGCTGCACCTTCTTGCTTTTGTTTTTCAATTTTAGCTGTCATGAATTGTTTGAGTTTATTTTGAATACTCATATAGATTTCGGAACTGGTTTGCGTTGAACTGGATATCCTATTCTTTCCGCAATGAATGCCCTGTCAGGTTGATAAACACGTCTTCCAAATTGGCCTTTTTAACTTCTTTAGGTCTTTCAAAGCCCGTTGCCACCAGGTTGTCAATGAGCTGGTCGGGTGTATCCAGTGCGATGATCTTTCCCGAATCGATAATAGCTACCCGATCACATAAATACTCTGCTTCATCCATATAATGGGTGGTGATGATTACAGTGGTTCCCCTTTCCCTAATATTTTTTACCAGTTCCCATAAACTACGTCTTGCCTGCGGGTCAAGACCCGTGGTCGGCTCATCCAGGAAAATAATCCTCGGGTCATTGATCAATGTGGTCGCTACGGAAAATCGCTGTTTTTGCCCCCCGCTCAGGTCTTTGTATTTTGCCTTTGCCTTATCCCGGAGACTGACCATTTCCAGCAGTTCCATTGGCGCTACATCGCGGTTATAGAGCCCGCAAAATAATTCGATCAATTGTACCAGGTTAAGTCCGGGGTAATAACCACTGGTTTGCAATTGTACGCCTATGATCTTTTTAATCTCGTGGGGATTCTTATCAAGATTGAAACCGTCCACCATTATTTCCCCGCCGGTTTTTTGCCGAAGGGTTTCAATAATTTCCAGCGTGGTGGATTTACCGGCCCCGTTCGGGCCCAGTAAACCAAAGATCTCCCCTTCATACACCTCGAAGGAAATGCCTTTTACCGCCTGGAAATGGCCGTAGTTTTTAACCAAGCCCCTGACGGAAATGATCGTTTTCTTTTCCATGAGAAGGCAATTTAAGGAAAAGCCACAAGTCATGGCCAGGATCATTCCCGCTTATAATGTAAGATAACGTAAGACCTGGCCTGGCAGGATCTTTTGGTCATTGAGTACTGAATTGATTAATTAACGGACGAAAATCTGCGTGTAAAAAATTGTACCGCGCCGGTTGCTGGCAGTTCCAATGCCTGTGTATTTATAATTACCCAGCATATTTTTGCGGTGACCGCTTGAGTTTTTCCAAAGCGCAACAACTTCTTTTCCGTCTCTCGCTCCATACGCTACATTTTCGGCCATGGAACAGGAGGGGTAAATGGAGCGAACCCGGGCTTCACGCTGGTTATAACCTCCATGACCAAATGCACGGCGGCCTTTCGCCATATCTTCGCTGTGTTTACGGGCTATGGCATTCAGATCTTCGCGCATTAGCAACGCGGATTTGCCGCGTGATTGACGAAACTGGTTGGTATGTTTCAGAATATCATTTGCTAAACCGGGAGAGATAGGAGTAAAAGATGCAGTAATAATCAGCCAACTGCTCGTAATAATCACAAGTAAAAATGCAGGAAGGGTGATTCGGTTCATAGACTAGTGAATTTTGCCTCTACCATCACAAGTTTTGTACCATTATAGGGGAATGAAAACTTAAAGCTCGAGTTCCATTTTTACATCAGCTGTAACAAAGGGAGAGTCTTCTGGCGCCACATGCCGGAACCCATAACGGCTATAAAGTTGCAGCGCAGTTGTCAACTGGCTATTCGAAAAAAGATAGATTTTTTCAGCTTTTAAATCCCGGGCAGCAGCAAGACATTTGTCGAGCAGCAATTTGCTGATGCCCCGGCCCTGGTAAGCGGGGTCTACGGCCATTTTTACCAGTTCATATTCTCTATCATTTTCTCTCCATAAACCGGCGGTGCCTACCACTACATCCCCTTCTTTGGCGAGGAAAATCATTCCCCCTCGCGACAACACGGTGCCTTCCGGATCATCTAGAATTTCAAGATCATGACTTTCCACCAACCCGTATTTTTCCAGCCATTCCAGGTTCAGTCGCTTAAAATCGGAATGATAATCGGCGGTATAAGAAATTATTTCAATCATTTGTTACTTCAGTTTGCAGGCAGTAGTTTATAGAAAAGTCTCCAACTCCTCCATCATGGATTTACTTCCAACAAAAAAAGGAGAACGCTGGTGAAGTTCGGTTGGCTGAACTTCCAGTATCCTGGTTTGCCCATTGGTTGCTTTCCCCCCAGCTACCTCTACGATATAGGCAAAGGGATTGCATTCATACAATAAACGCAGTTTTCCTTTTGGTTTATCCTTTGTACCAGGATACATAAATATTCCACCTTTGATCAGGTTGCGGTGTACATCGGAAACCATGCTCCCGATATAACGCTGTGTATAGGGGCCACCGTTATCCTTTGTTTTATTCTGGCAAACATTAATGTATTTACGCACCCTTTCATCATACTGGAAAAAATTGCCGTGATTCACCGAGTAGATCTTGCCTTTATCGGGGCATTTGATATCGGGGTGACTGAGAGTAAATTCTCCGATCGAGGGATCCAGGGTAAACCCGTTCACGCCCCTGCGGGTAGCGTACACCATCATGGTCGATGAACCATATACGATATAGCCCGCTGCCACCTGTTTAGTGCCTGGTTGAAGAAAGTCATCCCCGGTAGCAATAGTTCCCAATGCCGAAACACGCCGGTAAATACCGAAGATGGTGCCAATAGAAACATTCACATCGATATTGGCACTACCATCGAGGGGATCGAAGAGACAGACATATTTTGATTTCTTGCTGACCTCGTCATCAAAGGCCACATAATCGTCCAGTTCTTCACTGGCTATCCCTGCACAGGAAATGCCATGTTGCAACACGCCCATAAACTGGTGGTTGGCAAATAAATCCAGTTTTTTTACCTCTTCTCCCTGCACATTTACCGTGCCGGCATCACCCAGTATATCAACCAGGCCGGCCTTGTTGACTTCCACGTTTACCCGCTTGGCTGCAAGACCAATATCCCTTAAAAGGCTGGAAAGTTCACCCGTTGCCTGGGGAAATTCACGAAGCTGCTGGATAGTGAATTCATCGAGCGTTAAGATTTTACGGTTGACGATCATATGGCCTGGTTTGGAGTTGGACAAATGTAAGGTTTTGGTGGCAGTTCGAATCGGGACGGCCAGGAATTTGAAAGGGTGTTCAACGTGAATTTTAACGACATTTGCCCACTTGTCAATTTGCAAGGCAAACGTTTGACCAGTCAAATACATGCATTCAATTTATAAAGGCGTATGAAAGTTTTCAAGTTTGGCGGTGCTTCGGTCAATAGCGTGGAGCGGGTTAAAAATGCAGCGGAAATTATTCGCCATTACCAGGGAGAAAAAATACTGGTAGTGGTATCAGCGATGGGTAAAACAACCAATGCCCTCGAGAAAGTAGTACTGGCTTTTTTTGCGGGAAGAAAAGAGGATGCGCTTCGGTTATTTGAACAGGTAAAACAACAACATATCAATTTTTCCAAGTATTTACTCGTGACCCATTACCTGCCCTGCGAACAACAGCTCAGGGATTTTTTTACCGAGGTGGAATGGTTGTTGCACGACAGGCCGGTAAGGGATTATGATTACTATTATGACCAGGTGGTTTGCGTAGGCGAATTATTATCAACAGCTATTGTGTGTGCTTATTTAAATGAAACCGGTAGTCCCTGTCATTGGATAGATGTAAGGGATATTATTCGAACGGATGATGATTTCAGGGATGCCAATATTGACTGGGATTTTACCCAATCGCGGGTGCAGCAGGTAATTTCGCCCCTTTTTGAAAA
>DASUMO010000191.1:0-2683 GCA_036277695.1 Chitinophagaceae bacterium | reverse complement strand
TGATCACCGGCCGTTGTAATTTTAATTGGATTGCTGATCTGGTCAGTTGTCACAATATCGCCGGTGCGCTCCCGATTGTTCCAATAGCTTGCTTTAAAGCCTTGTTTTCCCGCAGCCGCTGCTTTTGAAAAATAACTTTGGGTTACTTTATTCTCTACTGCATCGCAGGCTTTATCATACACTACACTGTTTGCAGGAAGTTTTGATTTGATGCCATTGAGAATGCTGATGGTCCGGACAGGTTTACCATTATAATTTCCCCAAAGCATGGGTTCATTGTCTGCATTGGGGCCTACAACAGCTATTCTTTTTACAGTTTTTTTTAATGGGAGTGTATTGTTTTTATTTTGCAACAGGGTCATTGATTCAAGAGCCATGTCCAATGCCAGTTTTCTGTGCTCATCATTGTTTACTATTGACATGGGAATATTTGCCCAGGGCACAATAGCATTATCATCAAAATCTCCTAAATCAAAACGGCCTGTTAACACTTTCAGTAAATGACTATCTACCTCTTTTTCTGTAATTAATCCTTTCGCTACTGCTTCGGGTAATTTTTCATACGCATATCCCTGCCATACACATTCAACATCGGTGCCGGCTAACACAGCTTTTGCAGAAGCATGTATCGCATCCGAAGAAGTTTTATGGCTGGTAAAAAAATCTGTAATAGCACCACAATCAGATACTACAACATATTTAAAACCCCAATCTTCTCGGAGGATGGTTTGCAGTAAACGGGTGTTACCACAGCAGGGCTCATCATCCAACCGCTGATAAGCACACATCACCTGGCGAACATCCGCATCCTGCACCAAAGATTTAAAAGCAGGCAAATAAGTTTCCCATAAATCTCTGGGATTTACATTGTTCAGATTCAATGTATGCCTGCTCCACTCGGGTCCGGAATGTACCGCGTAGTGTTTGGCACAGGCCAGTAGTTTTCGATACTTTGCATGGGCCGGTCCCTGTAAACCCTTCACTACTGAAATACCCATTCGGGATGTGAGATATGGGTCTTCGCCGTAAGTTTCCTGGCCACGACCCCAACGGGGATCACGGAATATATTTACATTGGGTGTCCAGACAGAAAGACTTAAGAACCGCCTGTTTTCTTTTCCACTTCTCAGTGCGTCATGGTATTTGGCCCGCACTTCATCTGAAGTTGCATTGAATATTTTGAACACCAATGAATCATCAAATGATGCAGCCATGCCAATAGGTTCAGGAAAAACGGTTACATTATCATTGTTTGCCAATCCATGCAATGCTTCACTCCACCAGTTGAATTTTTTTATACCCAGTCTTGGTATGGCCGGTGACTGATCAAACATCAACGATGCTTTTTCTTCTAATGTTAATCTTGACAGCAAATCTTTTGCCCGTTCATTTGAATTTAAATCGGGGTTTTGATAAGGATGTTGTTGTGCGGCAAGGCCGTTAAATAAAGTGAAGCTTACTATAAACAATAGCAGACTGCCCATTAATAAGTATTTCATATAATATGCAGATATTCGGGTCATTTCTAAATCGGTTGATTAATGACTTTTGTCATTTTCAATTATTTTCCTGTGATCCTGGTTAGGATTGCCAAATCCCAATTTTTGCTATCCTATTCTGTATATATAATGCCGGGATTTTTATTATCCAATAAATGGTTTACAAGTGGGGCAAAAATGCTGGCTTCATTATTAATAATTATAGTTTTATTTTTTTTCCTGTTCTCACCGCCTTATATATTGCATCAATTATTTTCAGATCTTTCAAACCTTCTTCGCCATCAACAGGTACAACAGGATGATTGTTTTCAAAAATAATTCCCGCCATCTCATCCATTTGCACAGTTTGATGAGTTTTGTGTTCCTGTGTTAAATCCCCTTTATTAGTTCTTCCCCTGATGGGTCCATAACCAGTAGAAGGTTGCATTTCTGCAAAACCTTTTTCTCCGTTAAGGTAGAATTTATCAAGCCCATTCATTGCATAAGTGGACAGGCAACTCGCCACAGCTCCACCCGGAAAGCCTAATTGAAACTGTATGGTTTCATCTACCCCATCCTTAAATTTTACGTTGTCTGTTTTTGTTTCCTGTGCGGTTACCCATACCGGCTCTTCGCCTACCATATATCTTGCTCCATTTACAGCATAGATACCAATATCCATTAGTGCGCCTCCTCCAGCTAACTTTTTATTCAACCTCCATTGTGCAGGATCGCCAATCCTGAATCCGCAAAGGCCCTGAAAGAAAAATATTTTACCCATATCACCATTGTTTCGCTGGCGAATCACCTCCAGCGTTTTGGATTCAAAATGCATCCGGTATCCTACCAGCAATTTTACATTGGCGGCTTTGCAGGCTGCAATCATTTCTGTTCCTTCCTTCGCATTCAAGGCCATTGGTTTTTCGCAAACAACATGTTTCCCAGCTTTCGCAACCCGTATAGCCTGGTCTTTATGTAGTGCGTTAGGGGTGATGACATACACGGCGTCTATATCCGCATTGTCCTTAATGGCATCGAAGTTTTCGTAGTTATAACAGTTTTTTTCCGGGATACCATACTTTGTTTGCCAGGCAGTGATTTTGGAAGGTGTACCACTGATAACACCTGCCAGTTTTACTCTGGTGCATGCTTTGATAGCATCAGCAACCCGGGTGCCATAACTGCCCAATCCCATAATGGCTACC
>DASUMO010000190.1:0-3530 GCA_036277695.1 Chitinophagaceae bacterium | reverse complement strand
TTTTCAAACCCAGGCTCATACCTGCTCCGGGTGGTAGTGGAAAATTCAACTACTGATCCTGTGCCCCAAAATGATACGCTTAGCGTATTGATCCGGCAGTTGGAGAATAACCCACTCGACCTGGGTTCTGTTTTCCTCGATAATATAGAAACGGCGTCTTTTACAGAAACAAACTCTAATAAAACCGGGCTGGAAGGAATTGATCGTTATGATTTCTCCCGTAATACTTCCTATGGAAGAATTCGTTCCTTTGTCAATACCGGTATTGCTTATTCCGGAAATAAAGCGCTTACCCTTGATGCCACTCAAAATAATCCAGGCACCACCAACTACCTCTATGGTACATTCAACCTGGCAAGCTATGATCCTGCCTTGCATTTGGTAAGGTTGGATTTTCGTTTTAAGAATCATGGGCAGCAGGCGCATGCTGATAACAAGGTTTGGATAAGGGGAAATGATAGCTCACCCTGGATAGAAGCCTACGACCTTGTTACCGCACAAAATGAACCCGGCAGTTTCAAACGTTCTGCCAGTATCGAGTTGTCAAGATTACTCGCCAATAACGTTCAAAATTTCTCGACCAGTTTCCAGGTTCGTTGGGGACAGAACGGAATCAAACAGGCCACCGATAATGAAGGAGGGGCCGGTTATACTTTTGATGATATCCGGTTGTACACAGTAGCGGAGGACATGCAGGTAGTCAGTATTGACAGCCCGGCTCTGTATAGTTGTGGACTTAGTTCATCAACTCCTGTTAGAATTACCGTCAGAAATACCACTAACCTGGCTATAAATAATGTGCCGGTAAAATTCAGCGTGGACGGCGGAACTTTTGTCACCGAAACGATTCCTACTATTGCAGCCAACAGCTCTTTACAATACAGTTTTTCTGCAGCAGCCAATCTATCCGCTCCAGGGAATCATCGTATTGATGCGGTAGTTTCCTATGCAGGGGACACATTCCGGGACAATGATACGATTAGCCTGGACCTGGTAAACCTTCCGGTGATCAGCAGTTTTCCTTATTTGGAGAATTTTGAAACAGGCGCCGGCTCCTGGTATGCTGCAGGCAAATACAGTAGTTGGGAATATGGTACACCTGTTTCACCAAGGATCAACCGTGCTGCCAGCGGAAGCAAAGCCTGGAAAACCAGGTTGGGTGGCTATTACAATGATTCAGAATTATCCTATCTCTATTCACCCTGCTTTAATATTTCCGGGATGACGAATCCAACCCTGAGCTTTAGTCTGGCAATGGATATCGAAGATTGCGGAAACATTTTATGTGATGCAGCCTGGGTGGAATATTCAACAGATGGAGGAAATAACTGGATTAAACTGGGCAATACCGGCCAGGGAACGAACTGGTATAACAAGAACTACAGCGGTAACCAGGTCTGGAGCCAGCAACATTATACACGCTGGCATGTAGCCACTACTTCCTTACCTGCCGGCAGCCATAGCAGTTTCAGGGTCCGCTTTGTATTTGATTCCGATGAGGGAGTTACCAAGGAAGGAATTGCCATCGACGATATTCATATTTATGAGAATTTACAGGGTATTTACGATGGGCCTACACTCACTGCTCCTATAACCCAGCTTATTACGGGTGGAAACAGCTGGGTGAATTTTGTTGCGGCCGGGAAACTGGTAGCCTCGTTGCAACCCAATAACCAGGTGCTGGGCAATACCGATGTGCAGGTTTATCTTCACCAGGGTTCCGTAAGAAATTATAATGGGCAGTATTATCATAACAGGAATATAACCATCAAACCAATGAATCCTTCATTAACGGATTCCGCCACTATTCGTTTTTATTTTCCGGATAGTGAAAACGAAGACCTGCTCAATGCAACGGGTTGCAGCACTTGTACAAAACCGCTTTCCGCCTATGATTTAGGGATTTCCAAATACAGCGATCCGGATGATGCCATGGAAGATGGGGTGCTTACCAATAGCCTTGAGAATTTCTGGTCCTTTATACATGCAACAAAGGCCGTAAAAGTTCCTTTCGACAATGGCTATTATGCTGAATTTAAAGTGAAAGATTTTTCCGAGTTCTGGCTGAATAACGGAGGTGTGGGGAATAACCAGGCACTGCCTGTTCGTTTAACGAATTTCAATGCCAGCAAAACTATCGATGGAAAAGATGTACTGGTGACCTGGATTACTGCTTCGGAAATCAATATTAACCGTTTTGAAATCGAAGTTGCCAAAGGGAATCAAGCGTATAGTAATGGTGATTATGTGAAAATTGGCGAGTTGGCCAGCCAGGGTAATTCGGCTAATCCTCAATCTTATGCTTTTACAGATGATGAACTCAATAAATCGGGGGCCCGTTATTACCGTTTAAAGATCATAGACCAAAATGGAAGCTTTAGCTATTCGGTAATCAGGCCGGTGCTGTTCAGCAATGATATAACCTGGAGGGTATTTCCCAACCCGGCGAATAATTTCTTTACCATTCTTTTCCAGTTAAACCAGGGCGAAAGGCTGGATATTAAAATGTACGACATATCCGGCCGACTGCTGCATCAGTCCAATACGCTGGCAACTGGCTTTGTTCAAAAAACCCAGGTTGACCTGAATGCCAGCATTTTTGCCAAAGGATTATACCTGGTAGAGGCCAGGGGAGGTGAAATGAAACAGGTATTCAGGCTATTAAAGCAATAAAAAACCCCGTAAGTTCTACGGGGCTATATGAGTTGCAAGTTTTCCAGTTTTACCAACCCTGCTTGGCCACACCGGCCTTGATAGCAGCCATGGCTTTTTCTTCTCCCATCAGGGTAGTCAGCTTATTGCCTTTGCCATCGTGGCCCTGGGCCATATAAGCGCCTTTTGCTGTTTTGGTGATCACAGCATCGAGCATTTCCACTCCTTTTTCCTTAGTTTTTACGTTGTAGGCGGTAATTTTCACATCAGACATGGTCATAGTTTTTGAGTTAGTAAAGCCTGAAATTAGCGATTCTGACCCGTTCAGGTATTCAAATTTTATTCACGGACCGCTTATAGCAAGTTTTTACTTTTGTAAGTATTTGACAATCAGTAACTATATTGATCCTATTCCTGGAAAAACAGGAAAAGGTCAAATAAAAAATCCCCGCAACTGCGAGGATGAAGGAATTATTTAATGGGCCAACTGGACTTTTAGACGTCCAGTTTAGCGTATTTCGCATGACTTTCGATGAATTCCCGGCGTGGGGCAACTTCATCGCCCATCAGCATGCTGAATATCCGGTCTGCTTCGGCAGCACTTTCGATGGTCACCTGTTTGAGGGTTCGGCTAATGGGATTCATGGTTGTATCCCAAAGCTGGTCTGCATTCATTTCTCCCAGGCCTTTATAGCGTTGCACATTTACTGAATCATCTTTTCCGCCACCCAATTTTTCAACCAGCGTCTTACGCTGTTCTTCATTCCAGGCGTAGGATTGTTCTTTTCCTTTTTTTACCAGGTAAAGCGGGGGTTGGGCGATATAAACATATCCCTGTTCAACCAGGGCGGTCATATAACGGTAAATAAAGGTCAGGA
>DASUMO010000189.1:0-5817 GCA_036277695.1 Chitinophagaceae bacterium | reverse complement strand
GCCGTAGCAATAATCCTGGGATTACCCTGGCGGCAAGCTATAGCCCTGGGTATGATTCTTTCACTTTCTTCCACGGCAATTGTACTGCAGTCCATGAATGAAAAGGGATTGATGAAAACAGATGCCGGGCAGAGTTCATTTTCCGTTTTACTTTTCCAGGATATTGCTGTCATCCCCATGCTGGCCCTGTTTCCCCTGCTGGCTACTGCTGCCCCGGTATCGGTGCCAGGTGATCAGCATTCTTCAACCTGGGTGGAGGGATTACCCGGTTGGGGACATACCCTGGTTGTGCTTGGCTCGGTGGCCACAATTATTGTTGCAGGTCGTTTCCTGGTAAGACCTTTGTTCCGCATAGTAGCTGCAACACGTTTACGCGAAGTTTTTACTGCAACTGCACTCTTGCTTGTGGTCGGCATCGCGGTGTTGATGACACAAGTGGGTTTAAGCCCGGCCCTGGGTACTTTCCTGGCAGGGGTGGTATTGGCAGACAGTGAATACCGTCATGAACTCGAAAGCGATATTGATCCGTTCAAAGGATTGTTATTAGGACTTTTCTTTATTGCCGTTGGTGCGTCCATCGATTTCAATCTGATCCTTTCCCAACCCTGGCTTATCCTGGGACTGGTGGCTGCATTGATGTTTATCAAAAGCATTATTCTCTTTGTGCTGGGAAAATTTTTCAGGATGGGAGTGGATCAAAACCTCTTATTCGCGGTAGCCCTGAGCCAGGTTGGGGAATTCGCTTTCGTATTGTTTTCTTTTTCCCAACAGGAAGGCATTTTACCCAAACCGGTGATTGACGTTATGGTGGCAGTCGTGGCAGTCAGTATGGCCATGACGCCCCTGCTGATGATGATCAATGAAAAAATAGTGTTGCCACGCATTGGGACAAGGGAAGAAGGAAATTCCAGGGAGGCGGATGCGATCGATGAGCGAAACCCTGTCATCGTTGCCGGTTTTGGTCATTTTGGGAATACGATTGGACGTTTTTTACGTGCACATAAGATCGGGATGACCATACTGGATAATAACTCAGACCGCGTGGAACTCTTGCGCAAACTCGGTATCAAAGTCTATTATGGGGATGCCACCCGATATGATTTATTACATGCGGCAGGAGCGGAGCATGCCAAACTCATAATTATTGCGCTTGAACCTGCTGAAAAGAGACTGGAGATGATTGAAACCATCAAAAAACATTTTCCCAACCTGCGCATGCTGGTTCGATCAACCAATCGATTCGACGCCTACGACCTGATGAATGCGGGAATGCTGCATGTATATCGTGAAACCATTGATACTGCAATCAGGGTAGGAGTGGATGCAATGAAATTCCTGGGTTATCGTCACTATAGCGCCCAACGGGCAGCCCGCACATTTTTTAAGATGGATGAGGCGAACCTGAAAAAGCTTGCCGCAATCCGTGACCCGGACGATTATATACTGGAAGCCAAAGCTAATATCGAAGAACTGGAAAAGATGTTGCAGGCTGATATGGCCCAATCTGACCAGGTAAGGGATACCGGTTGGGATGAAGAATCGCTGCTGGCTGATGCCGGAGCGGTGAAGACGGCCTGAGCACCTGCAACGCCTCCTGAAAATAACCTATCATTGCAGGGGGAAGTGAAAACCGGGAGGCAAATGAAAACAAAGAATGGAGTTTCAACGGATTTTATATCAAAGCATAGTTTGGCGCGGATTCTATTTTGCTACGCAACTCCTGTTGAATATTCTTATTGCAAGGGTCTATGAACCTTCCGGCAGCGGCTGGTTATTTTATACACTCAATAATTACGCGTTTGTCATACTGGTACTCAGTCTCAGCATTGACTCCGGGATGGGCTATTACCTCGCAGCCGGCAAAATAAAACCGTCAAAATTGAGTGCGCTGGGCCTGACCTGGACACTGCTGGCTTCCTTTCTTTCTTTCTTATGGTTATACTACTATGCCAGCCCTCCCCAGGAATCAAAACGATTTTTTTTAGCCGTCTCCGTTGGATATATAGCCGGATCCATGATGATTAGTTTTTTTTCCGCCCTGTTTCATGCCCGGAAAAATTTCATGACTCCCAACCTGGTGCTGGTTTCCATCAATAGTATCATGATCGGTTTATTAGGAGTTTTATATTACGGGAATCAACAGTTTATCAGTAGCCAGGATTTTATTTTGATTTATATATTTTCTTTTTTTATCCAGGGTTTGCTGCTCGCTGTTTTTTTTCAGGTTCATGCCAGTGAAAAAATGGCATTTCCTTCATCCCCGGAGTTGAAATGGTTGTTGGGTTATTCCCTGCTGGCATTTACTGGTAACCTGCTTACTTTCCTGGTGTTCCGGGTAGATTATTGGCTGATCCAGTATTTTGGCAGGAACAGTGAAGAACTGGGTAACTATATACAGGTCAGTAAACTGGCCCAGCTTTTTTTTACGCTCCCCTCGGTATTGGCTACGGCTGTATTCCCGTTAACAGCTGGTGGTCTGCCGTCAATCGGCACTGACCTGAAGATATTATCAAGAATTGTTTTTATAGCTGCCCTCTCCGGCTGTTTAGTATTGGCATTAACCGGTTATTGGTTATTTCCCGCCGTATTCGGTGAGAAATTCGACGACATGTATTTGCCTTTCTTGTTGCTGGCGCCGGGTATCATCGCAATCTGCCTGGCCTATCCCCTTGCCGGTTATTTTTCCGGGCGAAACAGGATCAGCGTTAATATTTTTTCTTCGCTGCTCGCGCTGATATTGATCGTAGCGGGAAATATTATCTTTATTCCCTTGTATGGCATCAGGGGTGCCGCTGCAGTTTCCAGTATAGGATATATATCGCTTTGCGGCTTTCTGTTATTCAATTTTAAAAAGTATGAAACGGCGGGTGCCAGGGACCTGGTTGTTCCCCGAAAAGCAGACCTCGCATGGTTGAGACAATTCATGAAAAAAAGAGCAAACTGAATATGCAGGATACAAATATGTATACTGATGGCACCTATTTTAAAAACAATCCCAGCTGGGATGTGGAAGACAGCGCCTGGAAAGCAAAGAAGATTGCCAAACTGCTTCAAAAAAATAATATCGGGATCAACCAGGTAACAGATATCGGTTGTGGTGCCGGCGCCATTATTCATGAACTGGCCCTGCAGTTTCCTGCGGTTGCCAGTTTCCAGGGTTTTGATATTTCAGCTGATGCTATTGGGCTGGCAAAGAAATACGGCACGGACAGGGTCCGGTTTTATAACGAGGATTTTACCTCCATTGCATCATCCAAAACAGACCTGCTGTTACTGATTGATGTAGTTGAACATGTAGAAGATTATTATGGTTTCCTGAAAAAACTTTCTTCCCGCAGCCATTATTTTATTTTTCATATACCGCTTGACCTTTCCTGCAGAACCCTGCTCAAACCTCATGTTTTACTCCAGCAGCGGGAAGCTGTGGGTCACCTGCATTATTATTCAAAAGAGATGGTTTGGTGGTTGTTGAAAGATACCGGCTACACGATAATTGATTGGGTCTATACCAAGCCCAATGGCGATACAGGTAAATCCAAAAATTGGAAGCAGGGTATAAAAAAACTGCTTCGTAATTTTTCCTATAGTATAAGTCCCGGTCTCAGTGATAAACTCTGGGGCGGGTATTCCCTGATGATTTTGGCCAGACATGAACAAGCGTAAAAAAATACTTTGGCTGGCCAGTTGGTATCCCAGCAAGTTATACCCTTATAACGGCGATTTTATCCAGCGTCATGCTGAGGCCGTCAGTCTTTATCATGATATTCATATTATTCACGTGGTAAAGGATGAGGAAGGCCGGGTCACGAAAAATGTTTTGAAAGAGGAAAAAACCCGGGAAGGATTTACTGAGACCCTGATTTATTATCATATCCCTCTTAAAATACCGGTCGTAAAAAAATGGCTCTCCTCCTCACGATATGGACAATTATATGCGGAGGCGATTGAAACTTACACCCGGCTAAACGGCTGCCCGGACCTGGTGCATGTACACACGGGGATGAAAGCAGGTATAGCTGCATACCGGTTCGCGGCGAGTAAAAATATTCCCTATGTCGTTACCGAACACTGGACCGGTTTCCTGGATGAAGCCGGTCAACGGTTCGGTCAGCTTTCCGTTTTTACACGCCGTGCCTGGAAAAAAATAGCGGCACAGGCAAACTCCATTAGTTTCGTTTCCCAACATTTGCTGAATGCATTTACAAAGAAAATCCCCTGCCGTCATTCCATTGTAATTCCCAATGTAGTCAACAGGAACATATTTTATCCCGGTTCTGATCTGCAATTTTTACCGCCCCGTTTTATTCATATATCGGGATTGGATGAACGAAAACAACCAGCTCTTATGCTGGAGGCTTTCAGCATGGTAAAGGAAAAATATCCCAAGGCCCAACTGGACATCTTCGGTTCTACAAACCCGGTAATAGCTGCTTTGGTTCGTGAACTAAAATTGGAAGAGCACATAACATTGAATGATGAAGTGCCGCAGACCTTGCTGGCCGGGCAATTGCGCCAGTCCTTAGCGCTGGTATTGTATTCGAAATGTGAAACCTTTGGTTGTGTGATCATTGAAGCCAACGCCTGTGGCATACCCGTTATCGTAAGTGATATACCGGTATTCCATGAAACGGTAAGAGAAGGCATCAACGGTTATTTCGCGGTCCCGGATCTGGCTCCTGCGTTGGCCCGCCGCATGGAAGACATGATAGCCAACCCTCATTCATTTGACAGTAATGCCATTGTCAACATGACATTGGAGCGGTATAGCTATGAAGTGGTGGGCCAACAATTCAGCGACTGGTATGAAGAGGTTTTAAAAAATGCTTAGTTGCCCCGGAGTTTGTTCACCAGTGAAATATATTCCGTCATCGCCTCTTCTTTTGATTTTCCTTTTAAACCCGACCAGGCTTCAAACTTGGCCTTGGCTACGAAATCAAACGGGTTGGCAGGGGGTTCGGTGTTCACATCGCCTTCGGTTGCCTGTTTATAGAGGGAATAAAGTTGCAATAATGTATCATTCCCCGGTTTTTCAGCCAAATTTTTACTATTGGCTACTGCCGTATCAAACTGTTCTTTTAATTCCATTACATTTTTTTTATAAATTCTTCAGTTGAATTACCACTCCTTTAATTCAAAATGCAAAAGTTAAAATGCAAATAGCCAATAGAAAGGAGTCTCCACAACTCACAACTCACGACTCACGCCTTCGCTAAATCTCCGTCGGTCAAGCACCACTGCTACTGTCTCCTGGCATTATCAATAAAGCTGGCCTTTATCAGGTTTTTATTGTCAATGACGTTGTAGAAATCACTGAGATACCCTATCACATCTTTTTTATAACGATTACTTAACCAGGCACAATTATTAACTAATGACCAGATCTTTTCCTTATTGGTACGAAACAGGACTAATGCCTTTTCCAGTTCTTCGAAAGTCCTGGGAAAACCCCGGTAAAGCCTTTCCCGGATATTGGCCAGGCCATATTCTTCCTGCGGCAGCGCATAAGGTGCATCCACCAGGCCCGTGTGATTAAAATCATAAGGGACCACATAAGGCAGTGAAAATGTATCCGTAACCGGTCTCATTAATTTGACATTATGATAATGCGGCACCGACCAGTCAACGTTACCGATCATGTATTGGAACAGGGCCACCAGTGTCATCTGTTCCCGATCGGTACTTTCTGTCAGGAATTGCCGGCCTTCTACTTCGGTGCAGTTATTCCGGGCAGCCATTTCATCCACATCTTCCAATAGGAAACCGTATTGGGTATAACGTTTTATTTTTCCCCTTGTATCGTCATAATGAATACGAACC
>DASUMO010000188.1:0-4922 GCA_036277695.1 Chitinophagaceae bacterium | reverse complement strand
TATGCTCGAACTGTCCCTGAAAAAAGAGGAAACGGGCGGGATATAACCTTATAAAAGCACCGGGACCCATAACAGTCTGCCTGATCTTGTCATCAAAGCGGGCATAATCCCTGGCGCCGTTATAGAGAAAATTGAAAGCGATACCTGCATCCACCCAGTCGGCGAGCTTATATCCAAAAATGGGATTGGCCCCCAGCACTGTCTGCTGGTTGAAAAAAGAAACCGTGATACTTCCGCCGGTAAACAGGTTCTCTTTTTTAAATCCTTTTTCTTTTTCTTCCTCTCCTTCTCCTTCCTGCGCAGTGGCAGCTATTGCGATCCAGCATAAGGCAAGGGAAACTGATACTAGTTTTTTCATATGCACATTTTAATTATGTTCAATCCAATTCCTGTTGTTCTTTCCAATCCAGGTTCAGATCATTGACCACCCTTTTTTTACTGGGAGTTATAGCCAGCATGGCTACCAGCAGGACTGCGGCTATCGTCAATATTCTCGCATCACCCGTCATGATAAAAACCACGATACAAAATAGTGCCGGACCCTCACAAAAAGCAAGGTATTTGATCAGGAAAGAACGATACTGGTTTAATTTTTCGTTTAAGGGAGCTGTTAAATTTCTTGCCTCCACCACGCCTTTTTTATAAGCCAGGACCGCGATGAAAAGGCAAATCAGCGAAAGGGATAAAGCCAGCCCCGGCAGATATTTACTGAATTCCCGCAGTTCCGTAGTTAAAGGGCCATTGACCCGATTAATGAAAATAGCCATCAGCAGGAAGAGAAATACACCGGCCACCAGGGCGCCAAAAAGAACCCGTATCATTTTTAGGTTCTCCTTCGGTGACTGGTAAGGTGTATCACTGTTCATTATACATCAAATACTTTACCTGCATTCAGGATGTGATTGGGGTCAAATGCTTTTTTTATTTCCCGCATCAAACGCAGGTTGGTCTCCCGGAAAACAATATCCATATAAGATTTTTGGATCAGGCCTACCCCATGTTCCCCGCTGATGGTTCCACCCAGGTCTTTCACCAACTGGAATAATTCGCGCAGTACCGCATTCATTTCTTCGCTTCCATAACTGTTGGGGATACCCACTTTTTTAATCCGGATATGGAGATTCCCATCGCCCGCATGACCATAACACACTACGTGGAAATCATGCTTCTTTCCCAGTTCTTTTACGCCCCTGACCAGGGCGGGCAATTCTGCCCGGGGTACTACTGTATCTTCTTCGATGGTATACCCGTCCAGCTTCACCGCTTCGGCTACCCGGCGGCGTAATTTCCAGAGCTCCGCCTTTTGTTGTGCATCATCGGCAAAGTAGATCTCGCCGATATCGTATTGCATTAACAAATTGCTGATGGCTTCCATATCGCTCATCAGCACTTCTATATTATTCCCATCCACTTCAATGATCAGGTGAGCGGCAATATCATCGGTAACCGGCACTGCATTGCTGTCGACCAAACGGCTTACGATCTTTAACGCATCGATTTCCACCAGTTCCAGGGCACTCGGTAAAAAACCGGCCCGGAAAATCGCACTGACTGCTTCCCCGGCCTGTTCAAGGTTGCGGAAAGGAACCAGCATCAGTAAATCGTGGGCTGGCAGGGGTATCAGCCGCAATACGATTTTCGTTACGATACCCAGGGTCCCTTCACTACCCACCGTCAATTGGGTCAGGTTATACCCTGTCGAATTTTTCAGAACATTGGCACCGGTCCAGATTATTTCACCGGTTGCTAATACCATTTCCAGGTTCAATACATAATCTTTTACCACGCCATACTTCACCGCTTTGGGCCCGCCACTGTTGGCGGCAATATTGCCACCAATAAAACAGGAGCCGCGGCTGCTGGGATCAGGAGGATAAAAAAGATTCTTTTCCTTCACTGCGTTTTGCAATACCTCGGTAATCACACCCGGTTCGGTTATGACCTGTAAATTTCTCTCATCAATTTCCAAAATAGTATTCATGCGCTCGGTAGAAATCAGTACGCCGCCCAGCTGCGCCAGTGCACCGCCACTCAAACCCGTTCCGGCTCCCCGGGGTGTAACGGGAATGCGATGCTGGTTACAAATCTTCATGATGGCACTGATCTCTTCTGCACTGCGGGGTTTGATCACCACATCGGGGAGATAATGCAGGTTTTCGGTTTCGTCGTGCGCATAATTATCCAGGGATTCTTCATCAACGAATACATAGGCCTCACCCACGATCGTTTTAAAAGTATCGATATGCCGGGCCGCCAGGGCTGCGTTCGTCACGGTATCCATTAATTAGCATTTAGTGCTTCGGGCTGTAAAAATCGGAATTCTGGCCAATATGTTCAAGACAAATAGAAGGACAGGTCAATAGCTCCTGAAAGAAGGACACATTGACTGTTTACGATTGCCGTTATAACGGTCAAAGGCGCCCTGTTTGATCAGTGAAAACTCTAAGGCACCCCGGGTATTATTATAATTGCGAAGTGTAGAAATGGTAGCATCATAGGTAAAGGTGAATGTATAATCTTTTAGTCCAATACCTATCATGGGTATGACGGCATCCTGGTGACGGTAATAGACCCCGCCGATCAGTATTTTTTCACCATCGCCGGAGAGATTGTAATGCGCATTTACCCCACCCACGATCTCGTAGGATTTGGCCTGGTAGGAAAAATAGACATTGGGATTCACGATCCATTGATCATTGAGTTTAAAACTGCCATTGATAAAAGCATTATGCCGCATGGCAATCCGGTTGTCGATCCCTGACTGAGGCTCAAAGAAAGATTCACGGGCACGGTTGATATGCATGATTGAATAACCAGCATTCAGGTAGGTCATTTCATCGGGGAAATAGGCATAGTTCATTCCCGCCTGTATATCGAGATAGTTAATATTATTCTTATCAAGGACAACCGAGGTGGGCAGCTTATTGTCGAAAAACTTTCCGTCAAACTGGTCAGGGAATTTCAGGTTGGATACATTGATCTGTTTGTTGGCCCATCCTACATTGAATCCCATACTCAGCAGGCTGCCCGCATTGATCATCTGGTGATAGGCTACAGAACCATAAATTTTGGTGGATGTCAGGTTCCCGCTACCGGCCACATCACGCAAAACCAAACCTCCCACGCCAACCCAGCCGGTATTATCTTCATTCGGCATGATCTGGATATCGCCAAAAGCACTCATGGTTTTATAAGGAACAGACATGATGGAGGACCATTGATTCCGGTAGTTCACACCCAGCCTGTAATCCCCTTCGGGTATAAACCCGGTATTTGCAGGATTGGTCACCAGCGGTGAATTCATGAATTGGGAAAAATGTAAGTCCTGGGCAAAAGGCTCCAGGTAAAAGGCCAGCGCCAATCCAACTCCTAGAATATTTTTTATTTGCATAACTCCTCCTTTCCTGGGCTATTATCTAATTAACGTTATATCACCTTTTTTAGTTGTTTTGGTGCCGTCAAAAAACTCAACATCCAGTGTATACGCGTAAACATCCATGGGCTGAACCTGTCCTTTTACCCTGCCATCCCAGCCCTCAAGGCGGTTACCTGTTTCAAATACCTTTTGTCCCCAGCGGTTCCAGATAATAAAACGCATTTTCGAAATTCCAAATCCCCTCACCATTATCTTGCTGTTCACATCTCCGCTTTGCGGAGTAAAGGCATTGGGCACGTCCACTACCGGCACGACCAGGGTCGTTACTTGCTGGCAGGTAGTATCGGGACATCCTGCAGCATTATAAGCAACGAGGCAGGCATTGAAGTCACCAGTGGAATTGTACTGGTGTTGCACGGGTGCCCTTGAAGTGGTAACCAATGTGTCCCCGTCTCCAAAATTCCACAGGAACCGTACAGCATCCGGCGAAGACAGGTTGTTGAATATATGCGTTGTATTTTCAACGGGGGTAGTGGGTGTAAAATTGAAATCAGCCACCGGGTTATCTAATACGGTAATCGTAGCGAAAGCCGTATCCCTGACATTACAGGTATTCGGATTAATAGCGATCAGGCGGATGGTATAAGTACCTGCCGAATTATATACATGTGATGGTTCGAATGCAGTTGACGTATTGCCATCGCCAAAATCCCATTCCCAGGTTTGACCTGCTACCGAAGTATTGTCCAATTCAATCGTATAGGGAATACAACCGGTTGGCGGCGTATCAAAATCCGCCAGCACGCTGGATGCAACACTCAATTGCAGGGTGTCAGAATCAGGAGCATTGCAGTATGCCGTATCTCTTAATGTAAGTACGACGTTATAGGTCCCCGGTGCGGGAAAAGTATGTGTTACCGGGTTAAGTCCGCCCACAACAGGTGCAGAACCATCACCGAAATTCCAAATGAAAGATGTATCTGTCAAGGGTCTGACAGGAGGCGCTTGCGAAAGATTGTTGAATTGGTACTGGAATGATTGGCAGGCACCCACTTTGATAGCATCGAAGTTCAATGTGGCTTCCAAATCTCCCACCCTGATAGTGATATAAGAAGTATCCCTGATATTACAGGTTGTGGAATCAATTGCAATCAGCATGACACGATAGGTGCCAACCGCTGTAAAAGTATGGGCCTGGCTAGAGCCTGCCGGTGCCTGCAGCGGGCCTACCTGCGGACTACCATCTCCGAAATTCCAGATATAGCTCTGCGCATTCCGGATCTGGTCGGAAAAATCAACAGTCAGCGGAACACAACCTGCCGAATCTCTTGGAACACCATTGATGGAAGACAAAACTGATCCTCCCACTCCCGACAAGTTCATTGATATTTTAACCATACCCAGGTTACAGTTGGCACTGGAAGGTTTGGTAGTTGCCCAGGCTCCAATGGTTGTCGGGAAACTGGCGCCACCGCTGCAATTCGCACAAACCCCCTGGTAAATCACCCCATTCTGGTCAAAGCGGCTGGTGCCACCATCCACGTGA